>JAQIBP010000074.1 GCA_027858995.1 Deltaproteobacteria bacterium
CCCCCAACTGGATCGTTAAATATATGGTCCAGAACACCCTTGGCCGAATGTGGATGGCGACCTATCCACATTCTTCCTTAAAAGAAATGATGGAATATTATATTGAACCGGCAGAGCAGGACCCTGAAGTTCAGAAAGAAATTGATGCCACAACCCCCAAAGAATTGAATCCTGAAAAATTAACCTTTCTGGACCCGGCCTGTGGTTCCGGCCATATCCTGGTGGAGGCCTATGATATCCTTAAAGAAATCTATCTTGAAAGGGGTTACAGAACCCGGGATATTCCTTGCCTGATCCTTGAAAAAAATCTTTATGGCCTTGATATTGATGACAGGGCTGCCCAGCTTGCATATTTTTCAGTATTGATGAAGGCAAGGCAGGATGATCGCAGAATATTAACCCGGGATGATCTGAAATTGAATATACTATCAATCCAGGAAAGTTCATCAGATGATACACTCCAGGTTGAAACTTTTTTCCAGGGTAAAGACAATATTGATATTAGAGATACCATAAAAGAACTACTGAGCCTGTTTGAAAACGGAAAAACATTTGGCTCATTGATTTTAATACCTGAAGAGATTGCCGGTAAAATAGGTAATGTAAAAACAGCAGTTGATGACAAACTGAAAAACTGGGGTTCAAAAAGCAGTGTTCAAAAATTAAGAAAAATAGTTGACCAGGCATGGATTCTGTCAAAAAAATATGATTGTGTTGTTGCAAATCCTCCTTATATGGGAAGTAAGGGGATGAATCCAGTGCTTAAAGATTTTACAAAGAATTTTTTTCCTACTAGTAAATCAGACCTGTTTGCAGTCTTTATTGAACGGAATTTTGAATTTGCAAGAAACCAAGGCTTTGTTGGAATGATTACCATGCAAAGCTGGATGTTTCTATCTTCTTATGAAAAATTGCGTGAATTTATCCTCAAGCAAAAAACTATATTGTCTATGATGCATCTTGGTCCAAGAGCATTTGACTCTATTGGTGGTGAAGTCGTTTCAACAACAACTTTCGTATTAGAGAATGATAGCATTTCAAATCTGTCAGGTAGTTATTTACGACTTATAGATGGCAGATCCGAAAATGAAAAAAAAATTGCCCTGTCTGAAGCAATAAAGAATTCAGATTGTGGTTGGTTTTTCAATGCCTCTGCTTCAGATTTCAAGAAAATTCCTGGTAAACCGATTACATATTGGATTAAAAAGAGCGAAGCTAACCTTTTTACAAATGCAAAATTACTAAAAGACGTATGCAACCCAAAGAAAGGATTAGATACGGGTAAGAATGCTTTATTTTTAAGGTTGTGGTATGAAATTTCTGCTGAAAAATTTTCCGTATTTAAAGGGAGTAAATGGTTTCCTTACAACAAGGGGGGGAATTATCGCAAATGGTATGGGAATCGTGATTACGTAGTTAACTGGAAAAATGATGGGAAAGCAATTCACCAATATAATGATGTGCCACTAACATACAATGGCGCACCTGTAAGAGCTAAACGATTTTATTTTAAAGAGGGATATACTTGGACAACTGTTTCTTCCGGAGGTTTTTCCGCTCGATATACACCTGAAGGAGCAATTTTTGATAACGGTGGTTGTACCATGTTTTGTGAATCAGATATTCATTATTATGGCGGTCTTCTTAATAGTACTATAGCAAGTAGATATCTGGAGCTTATTTCCCCTACTTTGAATTTTCAGCCAGGTGATATTGGCAAGATACCCGTTGTTAAGTCTACAATTTGTTGTGATATAAAAAAAAATACATTGGCACTTATCGAAATAGCAAAGAAGGATTGGGATTCATCTGAACTTTCTTGGGATTTTCAACACATCGAATGGATGGGCAATAACTTGACATCTACAACAATACAGATGTCTTGGTTAAATTGGGTAACTGAATGCTCAAATCAATTAGGGCAGATGAAGTCCTTAGAAGAAAAAAACAACCATCTCTTCATTGAAGCCTACGGATTGCAGGACGAATTAGTCCCTGATGTGTCGGAGGAAAAAATCACCATAGCCCGACCGGATCGAGGAAGAGAAATGAAACGCCTCATATCCTATGCCATCGGATGCATGATGGGCAGATACAGCCTTGATAAAGAAGGTCTTATTTATGCTCGCAGTGGCAAAGACGGTTTTGATCTGTCACAATATAAAACCTTTCCTGCTGATGATGACGGCATCATCCCGATAATGGACATGGAGTGGTTTGAAGATGATGCAGCAAAAAGATTTATTGAATTTATTAAAACAGCCTGGCCTCTTGAAACTATTGATGAGAATTTAAAATTTATTGCAGACAGTCTCAGGCCCAAAGCCAACGAATCTCCGGAATATACGATAAGACGATATTTGAGCACCACTTTTTTTAAAGATCACATTAAAACATACAAGAAACGACCCATATACTGGCTGTTTTCAAGCGGCAAACTAAAAGCCTTTGAATTCCTCGTATATCTGCACCGGTATAATGATTCAATCTTGTCAAGAATGAGAGCCAATTATGTAACACCTCTTCAGGGTAATATCAGTGCCCGCATTGAATTTCTTAGCCATGAAAAAGATGCATCCACAACAGCATCTGCCCAGAAAAAGTTTCAAAAACAGATTGATATTTTAAAGAGAAAACAGGTGGAACTTAAAACCTTTGATGATGAACTGCGACATTATGCAGATATGAAAATCACCCTTGATCTGGATGAAGGTGTAAAGGTAAATTATGATAAATTTGGCAACCTTCTTGCACAAAAAAAAGCTATTACAGGAAAAAAGTAAAGATGAATATCCTTATCAGTATAGAAAAACTTCTATCCGGTAAATTTGTTGAAGGTGCCAGGATGGAATTTAAAAAAGGGTGGAATCCTGTTCCAATTCTTCGGACAATTACTGCCTTTGCCAATGATTTTGGTAATGAGGGAAGTGGATATATAATCATTGGAGTTGAAGAGGAAGACGGCAAGGCTAAAAGACCTGTGCATGGATTTAATACTGATAAGTTTGAACAAGTGCAAAAAGAGCTTATAGGGTACTGCAACCTTATTCAGCCTTCATTTTTTCCACGCCTCTCCTTAGAAACAATTGATGATAAACAGGTTATGGTTATCTGGGTTCCAGCAGGCAGTAACAGACCTTATAAAATTCCCGATGATGTTACAGCAAAGCATAAAACCTACAACTATCGAATTAGACAATTTTCCAGCAGTATTGTGCCAAACCGTGAACAGGAAGTTGAACTGGTACAGCTTACGGCAAAAATACCTTTTGATGACAGGGTGAACAGCAGTGCTAAAACAGATGATTTGAGCTTTGCTCTTATGCGGGAGCATCTTTCCAAAACAAAGAGCAGGCTCTACAATGATAGTGCATCAATGGGTATTGAAGATCTGGCAGATGCCATGAATCTTTCCCAGGGAGCTGAAGAACATCTGTTCCCAAAAAATATCGGATTATTAATGTTTTCTGAAGAGCCTGCAACGTTTTTCAATGGGGTTCAAATCGACGTGGTCGAGTTCCCAAATGGTCTTGGAGCTAAAGAATTCAATGAAAAGACTTTTAACGGGCCAATTCAAAAGCAGTTGATTGATGCCCTCTCTTATCTGAAAGTCAATGTTATAAAGAGTAAGGTTATCAAGTATGATGAGACAGAAAAGGCAGATAAGGTTTATAATTATCCCTATCCTGCAATAGAAGAGGCATTGGCTAATGCAGTCTATCACCGGAATTATGAATTGCGTGATCCCATAGAGGTAAGGGTTTTACCATCTTCAATTGAGATAATAAGCTACAGCGGTATTGATCCATCCTTAAAGCAGTCTGATTTTGAAAAAGGGATTGTAAGAACAAGAAGATACAGAAACAGACGAATCGGCAGTTTTTTAAAGGAGCTGGGATTAACAGAAGGCCGGGGAACAGGTATTCCCATTATTTACAAAGCAATGAAAGATAATGGCTCTGATAAACCTCTCTTTGATACGGATGCTGCAAACAGAAGTTTTTTTGTGGTAGAGTTTCCTGTATATCCTGATTTTAATGAGCTTGACACTGGTGGCTCAATAGGTGGGGCAATAGGTGGGGCAATAGGTGGGGCAATTGAACTGACTGCCCGCCAAAAAGAGATTGTTAAGATTATTGCTGCAGATAATAAAATCAGTTATCGAACCATTGCCAAGAAACTTAATATTAATGACTCAGCAGCTGATAAACATATTAAAACACTTAAAAAAAAAGGCGTGCTTAAAAGAGTCGGAGGTACAAGAGGGCATTGGGAGATTATAAATTATGAACATTGAGCAAATCAACCAGACCCTGCCAAATATTTTTAAGAAAGAAAACAGACGGATTGTGTTCTGGTATGATGGAGAAAAAGAATTTGAAGAAAGCCTGCCGTCAATAAAGGTAAAGGGTGCTACCATATTAAAGCTTGATGAAATTGGAGCCCTGGATTTAAAGATAAGGCTTGAAAATAGAGATATTAATGAAAAATACATTCTTTATGCACCAACCTTTGAGCCTGCACCTGAAAAAGACTGGCTTTGCGATATAAAATTATATTCTTATGTTTTTCATGCTGACAAAGCATCCATACTGATTAAGGAACTCGGCCTTTTAAATCAGAGTTTGCGACCATTTATTAAAGAGAGAAAAGCATTTTTCAGGAGCCAGGACAGACTTGACAGGCTGAATAAATGGGTTGATCCAGATGATAGAGAAGATGAGCTTGATCTTAAAATGATCACTGTGCTTGCAAGGGCAAATCAGCCAGACCTTTTTGCTGTTCTCATGAAACTTGCAGACTCTTTTTGCAGAAACAACCATTTTGATCCGGCAATGGATTCAAAACCATGGAAGGAAATTAACAGTTTAGGACTTGCCCCTTCTTTTTGGAAACTTATGGTGCAGACTTTTGGTTCTGTAAACCAATCCACATCAAATTTGATGGATCTTCTGATAAAAATTTTTGTAACTGATTTTTCAAACAATTACAAAAAAGAACTGGCAATCAGCCTTGAGCATTTTAAGATATCAGAGTCTCCAAAAACTATTAACTCTTCTATTTTTCTTAACCAGTGGCAGACTCATACTATATATTGCAGAAGTTTTAATTGGGTTTCAAGGCATGTTGCAAAAAAATTGAATATGGATCAGGTACTCTCCTCCCTTGATATTCAAGAACTTTTAAATGTAATGACCTTTGAAAATGTGGATCAGAAAATTATCAGTTCTTTCAGGGATCAGATAATTGAAGATTTTAAAAAAGATTTTTCAAACATTCAAGATGCTATTAAAAAAAGGTTAGACGGTTATTGGACAAATACTGCTTTTGATGATGATATAAAAGATAATCTTTATAAATCAGCTTACCAGGCTTTAAAAATAGCTATAAAATTGTTTGATTTGAGAAAAAAATATGATGCAGGATTTAAATTTAAATCTGCAGATAAAATGTTTAATGCTTATACCCTGGAACTTTTTCTTTTTGATCAGTTTTACAGGTTATTTAATGAACTTGCCAATAAAACTGAACAGGCTGGGTGGGATATTTTAAAAGAACTCAGGTCGTCTGTGGAAGATTGTTACAGCACCTGGTTTATGGAACAGCTCTCCTTAACCTGGGGGGATTTTCTGGATGGCGGCTTGGAAGCTGAACATGGTTTGCTGGATCACTGGCATCTGCCGGGTATTTGTAATCAATATAATTTTTTTGACGAAAAGATAAAACCCGTATTAGAAAAATCTGATCGGAATCGAATTTTTGTTATTGTCAGTGATGCCTTTCGTTATGAAGCAGGCAAAGAAATAACAGACCGGATAAACGGCAGGTATAGACTTAAGGCTGATATTGAACCCATGCTTGGTATCCTGCCCGGTTTTACTGCCCTGGGGATGGCATCATTACTGCCATATAAATCATTATCCTTTAAAGATGATTCAGCAAATCTTTTGCTTGACGGTCAGCCAAGCGGCTCTTTTGATCAGCGTGCTGCAATTTTAAAAAATTATAACGGAACTGCTGTTAAAGCTTCAGATTTGTCAGCCATGAGCAAAGACAAGGGTCGGGATTTTGTAAAACCCCACCGGGTGATTTATATCTATCATGATCAGATTGATGCTGTAGGAGACAAGGCGGTTTCAGAAGATAAGGCTTTTGAAGCTGTAAGGACTGCCATTGATGAACTGACTGCTCTTGTGGGGTTTATTATTAATAATCTCAATGGAACCCGGGTCATTATAACAGCAGATCATGGATTTATTTATAAGGAAAAAGACCTTGCGCAATTGGATAAAAGTATTTTGGAAATAGAACCCAAAAGTGCTGTTAAAAAGCATAAACGTTTCATCCTGGGAAAAGACTTTGGGAAATCTGATAAGGTATTTGCCGGCAGCACAAAACAAACATCCAATACAGAAGAAGACATGAAGTTCTGGTTGCCAAAGGGAACAAACCGATTCAATTTTGTTGGTGGAGCAAAGTTTTTTCATGGTGGAGCCATGCTCCAGGAAATCGTCATACCCATTGTCACTGTATCTGAAATGAAGGGAATCCATAAGGAAAAATCCCAAGTTGGCATAGTGGGCGTCTCTTTGTTGGGATCTGTTAAAAAAATTGTGACTAATATCCCAAGATTTGAATTTATCCAGACCGATTCAGTTTCCCGGCGTATGAAATCCAGAACACTGAAAATATCTTTGCGGGACGGGAATGAAATTATCAGCAGTGAAGAGACTATTACTTTTGACAGTAGTTCTTCATCAATGGATGAGCGCAAAAAAGTGGTTAGACTGCCTTTAAAATCAGGAAAGTTTGATAATAAAAAAGAATATTCCTTAGTGCTTCGAAATGCTGAAGATGAAACAGAATATGAAAGATTGCCAATAATGATAGACATTGCTTTTGCCAATGATTTTTAGGTGGGTTTATGGAAAAAGAAGAAGTCAGTATTGATGTATTGTTGAATATTCATTTTACAGGTCGTGTAGTGCGGAAAGACTTGACTAAGCTTCTCAAGGAAGGAGCAAATGTTCCGGTTTATGTCCTGGAATATCTTCTGGGGATGTATTGTGCCGTGGAAGATGAAGAAGTTATTCAAGAAGGCCTTAAAACAGTAAAACAGATTTTGTCAGATAATTATGTCCGCCCTGATGAGGCTGAAAAAGTTAAATCCAAAATTAAAGAAACCGGCAGCTATAAAATCATTGATAAAGTCACGGTCAAACTTAATGAAAAACGAGATGTCTATGAAGCCATTTTGTCAAATCTTGGTGTCAAAGGTCTTGAAGTTACCAGTGATATTGTAAAACGATATGAAAAGCTTCTGGTCGGCGGTATCTGGTGTATTCTGAATCTCCAGTATTATTATGAAGAGAGTTCAAAGGATTCACCCTTTTTGATATCAGAGCTCAAACCTATTCAAATGCCTAATCTTGATATGGAATCTATTTTTGAAGGGCGTAAAGCATTTACCGAGGGACAATGGATTGATATGATCCTCAGATCCACTGGGCTTGAACCTACTGTTTTTGAAGAACGTGTCAAATGGCATTTTCTTACACGGCTGATCCCTTTGGTTGAAAATAATTACAATCTTTGTGAATTGGGACCCAGAGGTACCGGAAAAAGCCATATTTACAAAGAGATCAGTCCAAATTCAATTTTAGTGTCGGGCGGGCAGACAACAGTGGCAAATCTGTTTTATAATTTAAGCAGTCGAAAGGTGGGGCTTGTAGGTGTCTGGGATACTGTTGCATTTGATGAGGTTGCAGGCATTCGTTTTAAAGATAAAGATGGTGTCCAAATTATGAAGGATTTTATGGCATCAGGTTCTTTTTCAAGAGGGCGAGATGTTATCAACGCCAATGCAGCAATGGTTTTTGTTGGCAACATCAATCAAAGCGTAGATACTCTCGTGAAAACCAGCCATCTGTTTGCACCCTTTCCTGAAGAGATGATTGATTCCGCTTTTTTTGACAGAATGCACACATATCTGCCAGGATGGGAAATCCCTAAAATGAGGCCGGAATTCCTTACCAATCAATATGGATTAATTGTTGATTTTCTTGCCGAATTTTTGAGAGAGATGCGTAAAAAAAGCTTTTCCGATGCCATTGATCAATACTTTAAAATCGGAAACAACCTGAATCAAAGAGACATCATTGCTGTCAGAAAAACTGTATCAGGACTTTTAAAAATTATTTATCCCCATGGAGAATTTGATAAAGATGCTGTTGAACGATGTCTTATCTATGCCTTGGAAAGCAGACGGCGTGTTAAAGAACAATTAAAAAAGATTGGTGGCATGGAATTCTATGACGTGCATTTTAGCTACATTGATAATGAAACCATGGAAGAAAAATTTGTCAGTGTTCTTGAACAGGGCGGAGGATCTCTCATTCCTGACGGCCCCATGAATCCTGGAACCATGCATACAATTATGCCGGGAACATCAGGACATCCTGGATTATACCGACTTGAGCTTCAGGTAACACCCGGCAATGGTAAATTATCCATATCCGGCTCTGGAACTGACACAAAAACAAAAGAAGCCATAAAAATTGCCTATGACTATTTTAAGGCAAATATGGCCAGAGTCAGTTCCATGTCAAAGGTAATTGATCATGATTATCATCTGCATATAGTCGAAATGCAAAGCACCGGACCTGTAGCCGGTTTAACCTTATGTAGCTTTATCACCTTATGTTCAGGGTTGATGGGTAAACCAGTCCAAAATCAAATGATTATTCTTGGTAATATGAGCCTCGGTGGAACTATAGAAAAGGCATCCAATCTTGCAGAAACACTCCAGGTGGGTTTTGACGCTGGTGCAAAACGTATTCTGATGCCCATGAGCAGTGTAGGAGATGTCCCAACTATTCCAGGGGAACTTTTTGCAAAATTTCAGACGAGCTTCTATTCAGATCCTGTGGATGCAGTTTATAAAGCTCTTGGCGTTGAATAAGACGTTTGCCTCTGTTTTAAATATTAATCTGATTATTTATATTGTATATAGTGTTTCAAGTTAGTCTCAATTTATCTTTTAGAAAATTTTATCCATTATTTCAAAATGTTACTGTTCTAACAGAATTATTTTAATCTCAATTCTATTTTTTTATCCTGATACATATTTTTTTAAATTCCATTTATAGTTTTAATAACTATTTGTTTTTATTAAATATTTATCACTATCATAAAATTTAAAAACCCTGGCACATAAAATGCAATTATTTCTGCTCCTAAAACAGATTTTTTAATTTATAGAAGGAGAATAAAAATGCCTGCTTCACCTCAAGATATTAAAAATTTAAACAGGGTGAAAGAGCTTTGTTATGAAATGCTTGAAGTCGCAGATTATGGTGACAGATATCGCAGTGACGATGGAAGCGGAGTAGTGTTCGGGCTGTTAAGGGATTCTGCTTACAAAATTCGCAGCATTACAGAAAAACAATTAAAACGGTCAGTATCAAAATAAAAAAAAGAGATAGTTTGAAAATAGTTTATTAAACACAATAACAAAAAAGGAGTCATTATGAATGACAAAAAAAGAGTCCTGGTGGTTGAAGATGAAGTGGATGTGCGAACTTATATCTCAACACTGTTTCAAGACCAAGGCTATGGAATATTAACTGCAGAAAATGGAAAAGAGGGTTTTGAACTGGCTATAAAGGAAAAACCAGATCTTATTACCCTTGACATTGCCATGCCAAGTCAATCAGGCATGAGAACTTTTAGAATGTTCAAAGATTCTGAAGAGTTAAAAAGCATACCGGTTATAATTATTACGGGTATGGGTGAGGATGTGAGCAGTTTCATAAAAAGACTCAAAGGATTTTCTTCCCAGCCCGAAGGGTTTATGGGTAAACCCATTGACGAGGAAAAATTAATAAAAATGGTATCTGATCTTATATAGGGTCTGATCTATATCGAATTTGTTCTGATACAAACAATATTATTCAAGGAGAATAAAATGTCTTTATTTGTTTATCTGATTACGTATGCTGGAATAGTTATTTTCTGTGCTGCTGTTTTAAAAAGAATTATATCATATATCAACAATCCAATGCATGTTCGCTGGGAACTTTATCCTGTTCCCCATGAAGGTGGTGGAAAGGCTGAATATGGTGGAAGTTATCTTGAAGAAGTTGACTGGTGGAAAAAACCAAGAGAGACTTCAAAAATAAATGAGTTAAAAGTAATGGCTGCTGAGATTCTCGGGCTCAAGGCTGTTTATGAGTATAACCGCCCCTTATGGTTTGTCACCTATCCTTTTCATATTGGTCTATATTTTACAGTAATGTTTCTGGTTTTTCTTTTCATTGGCAGCATTGCAGGTCTTATGGGAATAGAAGCTTTGACAATAATGGCCATTGTAAAATTTACAGGTCCCCTTGGCTTTATTCTGACCATATGTGGGGCAGCAGGTCTTTTATACAAGCGGCTTACTGACGAAAATCTTAAAATTTATTCATCAATTGAACACTATTTTAATCTTATACTTTTCATAGTGACAATGGGTGTTGCTGTTTTAACATGGCTTTTTGTTGATCCGGATTTTGTTATGGCAAAAACATTTATTGCCGGGCTTATCAGCTTTAAATTAACAGGGATTTCAAATCCTCTCTTTCTCATACAGATTTTTTTGATTGTTGCTACAATCACATATATTCCATTTACTCATATGTCTCATTTTTTCATGAAGTATTTTTTATACCACGATATCAGGTGGGATGATAAACCTAATATTGATTCACCTGAAACAAATGCAAAAATTAATGTCGTTTTGAATTATCCCATAACATGGTCTGCAGAGCATATTGCAGGGCATGGGAAAAAAACCTGGGCAGAAGTAGCCACATTCAATCCTGAAGCTCAAACTGAAAAGGAGCAATAAAATGAGTAAAAAATCTTTAACAATAAATGATGTAAGTAAGGCATCACCGATTTTAACCAAAGTGGATAATGAAGATCTCATGCCTCTGCCCTGGAATATTAAAGAGAAAGAGTCAAAGGACATAGCAGAAGGTATACAAAATGACTATGCCTGTATTCTTGATGATGTCTCCGTATTAAATATTCCAAAGCCAAAGACAAAAGAGGAAGAGCAGGAGCTTGTTGATAAATTTATATCAGGAATGAAAAAAAGTTTTTCCAGAACAGATAACTGGACATTTCTTACCATGCTTGAAACCACCATGGAAAACTGCGCAAAATGCAACACCTGCTCTGATGCATGCCATCTTTATGAAGCAAGCGGTCAAAACGAAATGTACCGGCCAAATTATCGGACAGAAATTTTTAGAAGGATTTATAAAAAATATGTAAAAAAAGAGCCCTTCTCGGATCTTAGAAATGGTAAAGTGGATCTTAACTGGAGAACAATTGCCCGCCTTGGAGAGATGTCATACAGATGTAATATTTGCCGGCGGTGTGCCCAGGCCTGCCCCATAGGAGCTGATAATGCTCTTGTTGCAAGGGAAATACGAAAAATATTCAGTCAGGAGATGGGTATAGCTCCTCCTGAACTTCATAAAGGTGGTTCAGTAAATCAGATGAGAACCGGATCTTCAACTCAGATGAACGCTATGGTGGCAAAGGATAATGTTGAATTTATAGATGAAGATTTTGCCGAAGAGACAGGATATGAATTCCATACTCCATGGGATGTAGAGGGAGCTGACATTCTTCTTATCCATAATGCCGGTGAAATCATGGCATGGCCCGATAATATTGCAGCTTTTTCCATTATTTTTGAAGCAGCAGGTCTTTCCTGGACCCTGTCCAGTGAAGTTGCTGGCTATGACAGTATTAATTATGGTGTTTTTTATGATGATGTACAATATGCAAGAACAGCAATTTTACATGCCCAGGCTGCAAAAAAACTCGGGGTTAAAAAAATAGTTCTTGCTGAATGCGGTCATGCCCACAAAGCACTGACTGTTATTGCAGACAGGGTTTTACCCGAAGGGTTGCAGATACCAAGGGAAAGCTGTTTTCCACTTCTAAGGGATATTGTAAAATCAGGAAAAATAAAATTTGATCCTTCAAGAAACAATTTTCCTGTTACCCTGCATGATCCTTGTAATGTTACAAGGCTCATGGGTATTATCAAACCCCAGCGGGAAATCATGAAGGAACTTTGTCCTCAATTTAGAGAAATGGTGCCCAATGGCCCCCATAACTATTGCTGCGGCGGTGGAAGCGGGTTTGCCATTATGCATAGAAACAATATTGGTGACTGGAGAAATAAAGTTACTGGCAGAAAGAAAATTTCCCAGATTCTCAATGCTTTTTCAGATTCAAGAGGTCCTGAAATTGAAAAATATGTCTGTGCTCCCTGCTCAAACTGCAAGGGACAGATAAGAGATCTTATTGAAGGTTATGAATTGCTGGATAAAGAGCAGCTCACCTATGGAGGAATTGTAGAGTTAATTGTAAATGCCATGGTTGATGTTAATCCCGGCTTTATTAACTGGGAAGAATTCTAAAAGTATTCTTTTATGCTTTGTCACGGGCGGTTTAACCTTGTAAACCGCCTATAAACAATGCTGATTATTAATTTTGAAGTTTCTGACCTTTAGGTGATATTTAATTTTTAATTAAAAAGAGAGGAGCAGACATGGCAAAAGCATCTGAAAAAACAATACTTATAGTTGATGACGAGCCTGATGTGCGTGAATTTCTATCAGCCTGTATAAAAGATGCAGGTTTTCAGGTTAAAACAGCAGAAGACGGTGTTGACGGGTTGGAGAAAATTGAAAAATACATGCCTGATCTTGTTACAGTTGATATGGTAATGCCGAGACGCTCCGGCATTAACCTTATCCGCAAGCTTAAAAAAGACAAAAACATGGCAAGTATTCCAGTTATTGTTATTACTGCCCATGCCCAGGATGAATTTGGTCAGGAAGATATAAGTAAGTTTGAAGGATTTGCAACCCATCTCAAACCCCGCTATATCATGGAAAAACCCATAACTCCTGCTAATTTGAGAAAAGCTATCTGCAATATTCTCGATGTGGAACCTGTTGAGGATGATACAGCCCGGGAAGAGAGCAGTGAGCATAATGCAGTGATGGATGCCCTTAAAAATGCTGATAAAGCAACCATAGAAAAAATATCTCAAATGCTGAATGCTTAAATAGTGCTCGACAGGTTGTTACAGAACAGATAATTACACCAACACTAAAGCTGAGAAATCAGCGTTTTTAAACAGCCTGTCGAGTATCAAATATATTCAGAAATATTTTTACTTTGAAGAGTATTTCTGATAATTAAGCTGGAATGAAAACTCAAAAATTCCAAACTGGCAGAGTATCACTTATTGCCTTTTCCCATTTTATTCATGACATTTATACAAGCTGTCTTGCTCCTCTGCTTCCTCTGATTATAGAGAAACTGTCACTGACCTTGAGCCAGGCAGGACTTTTATCAACAGTAATGCAGATTCCAGCCTTATTTAATCCTTTTATAGGACTCTTTGCAGATAACAAGGGACTTGCGCGATGGCTGGTTATTCTTGCACCCACACTTACTGCCATACCCATGAGTTTACTTTTAAGTGCCTCATCGTATTATATGCTGCTGGTTCTTCTTTTTATGGCCGGCATCAGCGTGGCTCTATACCATGTTCCTTCCCCTGTTCTCATTGCCAACTATTCCGGGGATAGAAAAGGCCGCGGCATGAGTATTTATATGACCGGTGGTGAAGCTGCCAGGGCTGCAGGACCAATGTTTGCAGTAGCAGCTGTCTCATTTCTTGGTGCAGATCACTTTTATCTGATTATGAGCTTTGCTGTTTTAACATCTATTCTGCTCTATTTTACCCTTGAAAAGGAAAAAACAACAACCATAAAAAAAAGCGGGTCATTGAAAACAGCATTCCATGAAATAAAGCATGTACTGGTTCCTCTAAGTGGCATTTTATGTGCCCGGGCATTTATGCATGCCTCCATGGGAATTTTTCTAACGGTTCTTGTGGAGAGGCAGACTAACAGCCTGTGGCTCGGAGGTGCAGCTCTTACATTGTATGAAGCTTTTGGCGTAGCCGGGGTTTTGAGCGCTGGAACTTTCAGTGACTGGATGGGCCGGCAGAGAGTTCTGTTCTGGGTTTTAACAATTGCACCTGTATCAATTTTATCCTTTGTTTTCACCACCGGGGCTTTACAGATTATCATGCTGGCAGTAACAGGTTTTACTGTTCTTTCAACAACTCCTGTAATGCTGGCAATTATACAGGAAAATGCAAAGGACAACCCCTCTGCAGCCAATGGTCTTTTTATGATGACTTCCTTTGCTGCAAGGGCAATTGCAGTGTTGCTCGCAGGGATAATCGGTGATATTGCAGGGCTTGAAAATATGTTTATTATCAGTGCTCTGATAGGGTTTTCTGCAATTCCGTTTTTATTAAAACTTAAAAAAAATATATTATAGGGGTTATGATGTTAAAAACCAATGAAGACAAACTTGTGGAGTTATCCATGCAGTGCAAACCAGGACCTCCGAGAATCAGGCCGGGCTGGAAAGTGGATCATGAAGGCAAGCCTTTTATTCTTCCGAGTATTGGTGGGATTACTCTTAACATTCAGGTTGGAGATTCCGCTTTCGGACTTGCAGGAGACCATATAGAACCAGGGGTTTCATGTTCTGCAAACAGTGAAAAACCCTTTGATTTTCCCAATAATTCCCTTCAGCTGCTTTCCTGTATTGGCAATGAAGCAATTATAGTTTCAGGAGATGCAAAGGGTGAAAAAGGAGTTGTTACAGGTCATCATGGCGGATCAGAGCATGTAATTGTTGATTTTCCTAAAAAAATTCTAAAGCAGCTTACCTATGATGACAAAATAATGATCAGAACCCGGGGTCAGGGCCTGAAATTGATTGATTACCCTGATATTAAACTGTATAATCTTGATCCGGATCTTTTAAAAAAAATGAAGATAAAACAGAAAAAAGAGAAAAAACTTAAAGGGCTAATTGAAGTTCCGGTGACAACAGTTGTACCGGCCCAGTGTATGGGTTCAGGTCTTGGTTCTGCCCATGTGGCAGCAGGTGATTACGATATAATGACAAGTGATCCTGACACTGTTAAAGAGTATAAATTGGACAAGCTTAAATTTGGTGACTTTGTGGCATTGCTTGACCATGATAACTCCTATGGCAGATCATTCTTAAAAGGGGCGATCAGTATCGGTGTTGTGGTTCATTCAGATTGCCTGCTTGCTGGCCATGGGCCTGGAGTTTCTACTTTAATGACCTGTTCAAAGCCTTTAATTAAACCCATGCTGGATGCCAATGCCAATATTGCTGATATTTTAAAAATAGGTACAAAAAGATAAATTGAGATTTGAGGTGTGAGGTGTGAGTGGTGAGTAGTGAGAAAAAAAGTATCCTTCAAAAAGGAAAAGGCAAAACAAGAAAAAAAGCAAAACTTGAGTACCTCTATGAAAAAGAGTCACAATATTTTGCACAGGTTGCTGAAAGTATAAAAGATATTGCTGTAAATGAACTTAAAACTCTGGGTGCCTATGATTTACAGACTGTTTTCAGAGGTATCTGGTTTAAGGCATCGAAAAAAGATTTTTACAGGATTATTTATTTTTCAAGACTTGTTTCAAGGATTCTCGCTCCCCTTGTCAGGTTTGAATGCCATGATAAGGATCAATTGTATAAAGCTGCCAAAAAAATCAGGTGGGAAGAGTTTTTAACACCAAGAAAAACGTTTTCAGTTACTGCAAATGTGGCAGAGTCAGAAATCACACACTCCAATTTTGCAGGATTGCGGGTAAAAGATGCCATAGCAGATTATTTCAGGAACAGATCCAACAAAAGGCCAAATGTTGATGCAAAAGAGCCATATATTATCATCAATATTCATATTCATAATAACTTTGCAACCCTTGCCATTGATGCCTCGGGCGGTCCTCTGCACAAAAGAGGCTACAGAGAAGAATCAGTATCTGCACCCATGCAGGAAACCGTTGCTGCCTCTATTATAGAATTATCCGGATGGGATGGAAAAATTCCTTTGTATGACCCCATGTGCGGATCAGGCACTCTTTTGTGTGAAGCCCTCATGAAATATTGCAGGGTTCCTGCACAGGTGTTCCGCAAATGGTTTGGCTTTGAGAGACTGCCTGATTTTGATCCATTGCTTTGGGATAATATAAAAAAAGAATCCCAAAAAAATCTCAGAGAGCTTACACCCCATATGATTTCAGGTAGTGATATTTCTGAACACTCTGTTAATGCCGCGAGAACTAATATTATGGGACTTCATTTCGGCAATAAAATAGGAATTGAACAAAAAGATTTCAAAGATATTGAATCTCTTGAAAATCATCTGATTGTTGCCAATCCACCCTATGGTATCAGGATGAGAAAAGAGCAGAATCTTAGTAAATTTTATAAAGCTTTTGGCCTGTTTTTAAAAAACAGATGCAGAAAATCAACTGCATTTGTCTATTTTGGAGAGCCAAAATATATAAAAAAGATTTCCCTTGCACCATCCTGGAAACGTCCTCTGAAAATAGGGGGGCTTGACGGCAAACTTGTAAAATATGAATTGTTTTAAAATATTAATTTTACAAAACTGGTATTCTTAATAATTTAATTGAAAAAATTGCAGGAAATTTGTTTGACCCGTTTGGATTAATACAAATTTATCCGAACATTTTATCTGTTATTTTTGATGATCTTTAGAACCAGTAAAAACAATGGGATCAAATGAAAAAATAGATCAAAGATGTCAATGGGTTTATGTAATGTCCCATTTTTTAGCATAAGGATTTTTTCTATCACATGTGGCATAGGACTAATCGGTGCCAAAAGCATCATAACTGTGAAAATGATCAAGACTGAATAAGGAATTTTTTCAAGAAAATGATGCATAGTTTAAATATATCAGAATGATGGTTTCTTTCAATCTTTTATTATTACGACCTGACAATTCAAACACCCCGGGGGTTTTATGGTGGAAAACCTCAGAACCGTACCAGTAGTCCGCTGTCAATTTTTTATCAACTTGAATATGAAAAATTATCCTGTACTACTGCCATGGGGTTATAAAGTAGAATCGAAAATTCAAAACTGAAAAGGTGTCACACACCATATATTGGGGTTTCAAAATTCTGTCTGGACTGAGTCTTTAAAATGCCAATGACCGTTGTTTATTTTCAGCCGAAACCCTATATAGATAGACATAGAGCTCACGATTTGTGGTCGCTGAGATGATATATTTCGATAATTCTAAAGATATAGTTGACAATTAATTTATTAATCAATATGATTGGATCATGGAAAATGAAATTGCAGCAAAAAAATTAGCTGAACTTGGACACATTACAAGACTTTTAATTTTTAGATATCTTGTAAAAGTAGGAGATCAGGGAGTTCCTGTAGGCCAGATTCAAAAAGAACTTGATATTCCAGGCTCAACTTTGTCCCATCATATCAGCAGATTGGTCTCAGTTGGCTTGATTAAACAAGTTAGGGAGAGCAGAACACTTTACTGTATACCTCAATTTGATGTATTGGATGAGCTTGTAGAATTTCTTAAGTCTGAGTGCTGTACCGAAGCAAAATATAAAATGTAATATTTTTTTGACTAAATATTTCGGAGTTCTTAGAAATATAGAATAAACAAAAGGAAGAATTTATTATGACAACTGAACTTTACAAAATAGCGGATTTCATGATTAAAGCGTTCATCCATATTTGGCCTTACCTTGTGATCACTATACCAATTGCTGTAGCAGTCAATATGTCGGGAGCCTCTAAGCATATAAAGCGTACTTTTGATGCGGGCCCAATTGCTGCAATTTTGCTGGCAACACTGGTCGGAGCTTTCAGTCCTTTTTGCTCATGTGGTGTGATCCCTGTGATTGCTGCTTTGTTAATCGGTGGAGTTCCCCTTCCTCCTGTAATGGCCTTCTGGATAGCATCACCTTCAATGGACCCTGAAATATTCTTTTTAAGTGTTGGAACAATTGGTTGGGATTTAGCAATTTGGCGATTACTTGGTACACTGGTTATGAGTTTAAGTGCAGGATTCATTACTCATGCGTTGATGCAAACAGGATGGATCAGTACTGATATACTTAAGCGGAAAACAGGATTCAATGTATCCCAAAAGCCTTCAAAAATAAAACAAATAGCACTTTCTCTCACTTCAAACTTTAAAAGTCTTTTTTCTTTTAAGGCTAAATCATTGGTTCCTGCTCAAGCTTCAGCTTGTTGCACTGAGAAATCGGTAAATGTTATTCAAATTCAACCTTCAGTTACCCATGCAGAACAGAGAACTCAAGAGCCCTGCACCACAGACAATAGTTCAGAATCATGTGGGTGTTCAGAGGAAGAAACCTTCTGGAAAAGGTTAGGCAAGGAATCTATGGACGCTACTTTAATGGTAATTAAGTTTATGGCACTGGCATTTTTCCTGGAAGCATTAATCATCCTTTATGTACCTCAAGAATGGATCACAAGCATTATGGGTAAAGATAACTCCTGGGCGATTTTCACAGCTACGTTTTTAGGCATTCCTGTATACACAAGTAATTTAAGTGCGTTGCCCATGGTAAGCGGCCT
>JAQIBP010000029.1 GCA_027858995.1 Deltaproteobacteria bacterium
GACTATATCTTCGTCAATGGCAGGAGGGTAAAGACCATTCATGGCACGAAGTTCAATGTTTTTCCCTCTCAAAATCTGTTTTATCCTTGAAAACAGAGACAAAAACCACTCTTTGTTGAAACATAGATTCTCATCTTCAAAATCAATAAATCCAATGTTCTGTTTTTTTATTTGATCTTTAATCTCTTCTATTACATTTTCACAGGAGCGCTGCCTGAAAGGCCCATAGGATGATAGGGAAGATACTGAACAATAGGAGCACTGCATAGGGCAGCCCCTGCTTGAAACAACCATTGTGGAAGTTTTGTTTTTTCTCTGATAAAAATTATTATTGATCAGATTAAAGTTCGGCAGTGGAATTGTATTCAAATCATTTAACCATGAAGGTTTTGAAATAAAAATAGAATTCTTTTTTTTAAAGGCAATCCCTGGAATATGTTCAAAATCAATGTTTTGCTCAAGATCTGAACTGTTTTTCAATGCCTTGCACAGCAGATTCATATTGGTTTCACCTTCACCTCGCAGAACAAAATCAACAGCGCCGCATTCCAATACTTTTTCAGGAAATTGTGTGGGGTGATGGCCACCTATTACTATTTTACATTCAGGATAAAATTGTTTGATTATTTGAGCTGTTTTTACAGCTTCGTTACAATATGCTGTGAACAAAGAGGAGATACCTACTAAAAAAGGCTCTCTATCTCTTACTTGGGTGGCTATATATTCATAAGAGTATCCAAAATGTTTAAAATCATGGAAAAGAGAGAATTTAAGTTTATCTTTTTGGCCATAAAATTTTTTAAGATAGGAAAACTCTTCAGGATAGGCAATTGTCTTTGATTTGTTTGTGGCAAGGGCATCAAGGATTTCAACACTGAATCCTTGTTCCTGGATAGATGCAGCAATAGATGCTAGCCCATAGGGGATTGTCCTTTTTTTAGTTAAATAAAAATCTTCAATGGGTGGTTGAACCAGAATAACTTTGAAGGGATTAAAAGGTTCCATGTTATTCAACTTTTGGAAATTTTGCTATCAATACAAGAGTTGTAAGGGGCAAAAAAGCTGAATAAAAAAGAGTGTTTTCAAGGCCGTAAATATCGGCAAGTTTTCCAATAAAAGGAGAAATTGCTCCTCCAAGACCATAGGCAAATCCCATCATAAGACTGGAAACCATTGATCTTGATTTTGGAGCTAATCGTTGTGCCATTACAACACCAAGGGGAAGAGAAGCTAATACTGCAAAACCGGCAAAAAAAGATCCAAGATAGACAAAATTTCCAGGAAGATAAAGATATAACAGCAGGGCAGGGGTCATGAGAGCGTGGGAGATAAAAAAGATTTTTTTAAAGTCTGTTCTGTCAGCAAGATATCCTGCGAGAAGACCACTGAAAGTACCAGCCAGAATAAAAAAGGAAACAATAAAACCGACAGATATAAGGGGGTGTCCCTGATCAGTCAGATAAATTGGCATAAAGGTCATAAAGGTTTGCCCTGTAACTGCCCGTAAAACCATTGTAAGCCAGATTAAAAAAATAGGTTTATATACTTTACCAAGTGTCTCTTTTATGGAACCTATAAATCCGGAAGTGGCCAGTTTCTCACTGACAGGAACCGGTAGATATTTTATGCAGAAAATAAAGGCAATAGCACCAATTATCATTGTATAAGGCATTTTTCCAAGACCGAATTCTGACACATACCATGTAATGAACACAGGTCCGATAGCAAAGGCAAGGGTGCCCCCTGTATTAAAAATAGAGAGGCACAGTCCTGTTCGATTGCCGGCATATAGAGATACCATTCCAGTGGTTGAAGGGTGAAACATGGAAGATCCAAAGGAGCCGACAGATAAAATAATTATCAAAATCCAGAAATTTGGTGCAATTCCTGAAAAAGGAACGCAGAAAAAGAGAAGAAACACTCCAAGAAGAATAAAACTTCTTGTCTCATGCCGATCAGCAAAATAGCCTGTAACAGGCTGAACAATAAAAGAGATAAATCTAACCAGGCCGGTTATTAATCCCACCTGGGCAAGAGTTAAATCCAGTTTGTCAACAAAAGCCGGCAACAGTGGTGTAAAAAACGAGGAGTAAAAATCTCCTGTAAAATGAACCAGGGTTAATACAAAAATTATATTGTAGTTTACTCGGGTTGTATCAGATTTGACCTGGGCCATATTCTCTCATTACATGTTCTGGCGCAAATTTTTAATCGTTTCTTTATAATTATCAGTGTTGAAAATTGCAGAGCCTGCAACAAATGATGTAGCACCTGCATCTGATACCGATTTTATGGTTTCTGGATTTATACCGCCATCCACCTGGATAATGGCATTGGAGTTCTTTTCCTTTAACAGCCTGGAAAGCTCTATGATTTTATCAATACTTGATTTAATAAATTTTTGTCCACCAAACCCGGGATTGACACTCATGATTAAGATAAAATCAAGCTCATCAATAACCCATTCAATGGATGAAACTGGTGTTGCAGGGTTCAATGCAACTCCTGCTTTAATATTAAAACTTCTAATAAACTGAAGGCTCCTGTGAAGGTGGGTACAGGCTTCTTGATGAACTGAGATGTAGTTTGCCCCTGCCTTTACAAATTCAGGGATGATGGGATCAGGTGTTTCTATCATCAGATGAACATCAAGGATAAGGTTTGATGCCTTGGAGCAGGCGTCAACTATAATGGGTCCATAGGTTATGTTTGGAACAAATTGTCCATCCATGACATCAATGTGTACCCAGTCTGCTCCAGCTTTTTCAATATCAATCAGTTCCTGGCCAAGTTTTGTAAAATCAGCTGATAAAATTGAAGGGGCTATTATTCCCATTGTAAATCTCCTGTAATTATTTTTTCCTCATTAATCTTGCCGCAAAAAAACCATCCATACTGTTTATATGGGGGTATGTTCTTAAAAATCCCTCTTGAGTAATAAATTGTTCATATCTATCAGATTTAAAATTTTTATCAATTGAAAAATCTGCTCTTTTTTTTAAAAATGTATCAATAACATTTTCATTCTCCTCTTTTTCACAGGAACATACTGCATAGACAAGGATTCCTCCTGGTTTTACAAGATTTGCTGCAGCATTAAGCATCTTTTTTTGTTTTGCTCCCAGCCTTATAATATCATTTTTTGATCGTTTCCATTTTGTATCAGGGTTACGGCGTAATACTCCAAACCCTGTGCATGGTGCATCAATAAGCACACGATCAAAGTAGAAATCAAAATCCTTTATAGTGGTTTTTAAGATATTTATGGTTTTGGTTATTACAATATCAATACCAAGTTTTTGCATATCTCTCTTAAGGGATTCAAGTTTTTTTTCTTCAGTATCAACCGCAACAATCACTCCTTTGTTTTTCATGACCTGGGCAATATGACCGGTTTTCCCTCCAAAGCCTGCACAGGCATCAAGAATTTTTTCCCCTGGCCTGGGCCCAAAAAAATGTGTGATAATCTGGGCTGCCTCATCCTGGACTTGAAACAGGCCTTGTTTAAACTCCTCAAGTTCATGGATAGGTACATCCGGACTGCTGAAACTTAACCCTTCTTGAGTATAATCGGTTTTTTGAATACGCTTTGCTTTTAAAGAGAGTTTTTGGAGTAGATTCTGCCTCTTAGTTTTTAACGTATTGGTTCTAATCGTTATATAAGGGATTGTATTAATCTGGTTTCCAAGCTTTTGTGTGCTTTCAAATCCAAAGACCTCAATCCATTTTTTGGACAGCCACAGGGGCAGAGAGTATTTTATTGATATAAATTGGGATGGGTTCTTATTTGAATCTGGCAGAGAAATCTTTGTATAGTTTGTGGAAGCTTTTCTCAATACAGCATTAATAAATCCAGCTTTTCTCCTGCCTTCCAGCTTTTTTGCAATATCAACCGATGTATTAATAGCTGCAAAAACAGGGATTCTGTCCATGTATACAATTTGGAAAAGAGCAATTCTCAGTATATATAAAAGATTTATACTGATTTTTTTTAGATCAATATTGGAAAACTCATCAATAATCCAGTCAATTGCTTCTCTTTTGCGGAGAACACCAAACACTAATGCATTACAAAGTTTTTTATCTTTTGGATCAAGCTGAGATATCTCTTTAGAATAAGTTTCCAAAGCAGTGTCAAGGGTGTTGGAGGCTTTGTGCCAGAAAAGCAGAACATTTAATGCTATATGTCTGGGATCTTGAATCATTCAGCAGTTAAATTTTGCAGGAGTATCAATTTTATGGCCGCATAAAAACTGAAAAGCCTTTAATCGTTTCCCGGAAGTTCCCATTAGTTCAAGAATGCTGACACAGCCTTCACCTGCTGCCACATGGATGCCTTGTTTGTCACACTCAAAAATAACACCGGGATCATGCTCAGATACTTTGTCAAAAGGAACTGCATTGTAAATTTTTACTCTTTTGCCGTCAAGCTTGGAAAAGGCTCCTGGCCAGGGTGTCGTGGCATTAATGTGGGCACAGATCTGTTTGCTGGAGAGGTTCCAGTCGATTTCCCCATCGCTTTTTTTAAGCATTTTGACATAGCTTGCCCTGGAGTGATCCTGGGGCATGGATTTAACCTGGTTTTTAAGAATTTGCTGTATGGTTTTAACAATCAGTTCTGCTCCAAGAAGAGTTAAAGTATCATGTAAATCCTGGGCAGTATCATTTTGGGATATGGATGTGGTGGCTGAAAGTAAAATATCACCTGTATCAAGACCTTTTGCCATAACCATTGTGGTAATACCGGATTCTTTATCCATATTGTAAATTGCTGCGTGAATGGGAGAAGAGCCCCTGTACTTTGGCAGAAGTGAAGCATGAATGTTAATGGGATATATTCTGGGGATATTTAGAATTTTCTCGGAGAGAATCTGCCCAAAAGCTGCTACTACAAAAAAATCAGGTCGGAGAGATAAAAGTTTTTCAATTGATTCTTTACTATTAATATTTTCAGGCTGAAAAACTTCAAGTCCAATTTTCTGCGCTGCTGTTTTAACAGGTGAGGGCATAAACTTTCTTCCTCTGCCTTTTGGCCTGTCAGGCTGTGTCACAACAAGGCTTATCTGAAATTGTTTTTCTGCAGCAAGGCTTAACAATGCACCAACACTGAAATCAGGTGTTCCCATATATATAATTTTGGTTTTCACGTGTTTCACTGTGTTTTAAGTTTTTGGTTTACTTTTTTTTTGTACATGGCTCTTTTTAAAGTGCTGATTCTATCAATAAATAAAATACCGTCAAGATGATCAATTTCATGCTGCATTATAATGGCAGGAATACCTTCCAGGTTGAATTCAAGTTTTTCCCCTTCAATATTAACTCCCTTGATACTGATTTTTTCATATCTTTTAACATCAGCATTATAATCTGAAACACTTAAACAGCCTTCTTCTTTAGAGACAATTGAGCCTGAAGCATCTATAATTTCTGGGTTTATCAAAGCTTTGAATTCTTTTTTCAAATCCTTGTTTTTTTCATCATTTTTATCTGCTGCATTGACATCATAGACAAAAATTCTTTTGTTAACGCCTACCTGTGGAGCTGCAAGACCAACACCCGGTGCCGCAAACATGGTCTCACCCATGTCTTGAATCAGTTGTTTGATCTCATCATTAATATTGTCAACCTTGACAGATGGTTGTAATAGAGATTTTTCAGGATAGGTTAGAATTTTAAGAACTGCCATTTTCCTCTAATATCTCCTTTGCAATTTCAATGTCTTGTCTGATCTGTTCAGAGAGCTGCTCAATGGAATCAAATTTTTTTTCATCTCTTAATCTTTTAACCATATTGACACGGATTCTGGTATTATAAATATCATGGTTGAAATTCAGGATATGCACTTCTATGGTGAACATATGGTCACCAAAAGTTGGAGAAAAACCTATATTTGCAACTCCTTTGAAATTGCCTAAGCTTGTTTCAACCAGAACAGCATAAACTCCAATTTTCGGACATAACTCATCATGAAGTTTGATATTGGCAGTTGGAAATCCAAGTTTGCTTCCACCGCGTTCACGCCCCTTGATGACTTTGCCCCTGATTTGATAGTGGCGGCCGAGATACTTCATGGCCTGGTCAACCCTGCCGTCACTGACAATATTACGGATTCTTGTACTGCTGATTCTTCTGTTCCCGGAGTCTGTATCTGTTGTCCAGGCAGAAATAATGGTTTCAAACCCCAATATTTTTCCCTGCTCTTTTAAAAGTTCAATATTACCGGTCCGATTCTTTCCAAATGAATAATCCGCACCAATAATGATGGCTTTAATACCGATTTTTTTTACAAGTATCTCTTTAATAAAATTAATGGCAGCGGTAGAGGCAAATACCTTGTCAAATTTAATGCATAATAGAATATCAACGCCGCATTTTTCAATGAGCTCGATTTTTTGATCTCTTTTGGTAATCGGAGCAGGGGAGGGCATACCCAAAGTTTCCAGGGGATGCGGATCAAATATCATAACAACCGAAGTACCGTTTATCTGCCTTGCCTTATCAATCACCTGTTGACAAAGACTTTGATGCCCTTTATGAACCCCGTCAAAATTGCCAGTTGTAAAAACTGCATTTTTAAAAGGTGCATCAATTTGATCTATATTTTCAATTAATTCCATAGATACCTTTTTAATTTGGAACAATAATCTTGACAAAATATTTAACCAAATATATATATCCTAATTGCTGTTTTAAAGCAATCTTTAATTGCTGATCACTGCTATAAAGATGGGCTTTGTGCCGAAGTGGCGGAATTGGTAGACGCGCTTGTTTCAGGGACAAGTGAGCGAACGCTTGTGGGAGTTCGAATCTCCCCTTCGGCACCAGATATAACATAGTAAATTTGCCGAAGTGGTGGAATTGGTAGACACGCTAGACTTAGGATCTAGTGCCGCGAGGTGTGGAGGTTCGAGCCCTCTCTTCGGTACCATGTATTTTAAAGGCTTTGCAGAGATTTTATTATTTACTTTGTAAGGTTTTTTTTCTTTGGGGTGATAATAGGGTGATAAAAGTGCGTTTGTTGCAAGGGGGTTTTGTTTTGCAATAATGAGATTATGGAACAAGTAGAGTAAGCAATAAAAAAATCTTAACAAAAGAACAAAATCCGTATTTTCTGTAGTGTTTGTGCCCAAGTCATAAAAGCCTCCTTTTTGGCTATCATAATAACCGGACAATTTATTTGCTCCCAACAATTTTATTTTAGTAAATTGATTTGCTTTAAAATACATGATACAGTTAGTTCTCAAATTGCGTTAGAGCGAATAAAAATATCTATCAATAAGTAAAGGCGGCAATTAAAATGAATGATAAAAGGACAATCGTTGAAAAACAAGTAGTAGCGAGAATTATGATTGAAGGTAATATAATTATCAATGGATCAGTAAACATTGATGGATTTGATAGATTTTCAGATTATGTTGAACATAATGAAAAAAATATTAAAATATATAACGGTACTATAGATGGTAATAAATTTGAATTTATTATAATACCTAAAAAAAAAATATGTTATTATGAGCCACTGGAAGAACCACCCCGATTTTAAAATAATTAACTATCGTAATAATAATTAATAACCTTTTTCAAAACTTTTATCCTGACATATCAATAAGTGACCCAATGGTTTAATCATAGTTCTTAATGACTTTGGCATTTGCCTTAAACCCTTGTTCAATTGCGATCTGGTTGATAATAATAGAATACCAGTTAATACCCAGCAATATAAATAGTTTCATATGCAAATAAGGAGGAATTTATGTTTGAAATTGATAAGAGTGTTATGCTTTTGATTGATGTCCAGGGCCAGCTTGCTCAGTTAATGTATGAAAAAAATAAACTGTTCAATTCACTTGGTATAATGATCCAGGGGATGAAAACTCTTGGTGTTCCCATTATCTGGATGGAGCAGATACCAAAAAATTTAGGTCCCACCACTGAAGTGGTTTCAAAATATATGACCAGTGAAGAACCCATTGAGAAATTTTCTTTCTCCTGCTGCAATGAACCTGAATTTATGGATCAATTCAAAAAAACAGGAAGAACCCAGGTGCTTTTAACCGGAATTGAAACCCATATCTGTGTTTTTCAAACCGGATATGACTTGATCAAAAAACAGGGATGTGATGTGCAGGTTGTTTGTGATTGTGTCTCTTCAAGAACCAAAGAGAATAAAGATATCGGTATCCAGCGAATTGTTCAATCCGGTGGTCAGGTCAGCTGTGTTGAAATGATCTTTTTTGAATTATTGAAAGCTGCCAAAGGTGATGAGTTCAAGCAGATTATTAAATTAATAAAGTAGGTTAGTTATATAATATGAAAAAGCAGGATAAATACCAGGGGTTTGAGCAGGGACCCATACGACCTCCCAGTGAGGCAAGCAGTCTTTTAATTCGATTGACACGAAATTGTCCATGGAATAGATGTACATTCTGCAGAGTGTATAAAAAAAGTCAGTTTTCCTTAAGATCAATGGAAAATATTATTAAAGATATTGATTTTTTGTATAATTATATTGAATTAATCAAACAGAAGGTTAAATTAGACGGATATATTAATAACACTGTTATGAATAATCTTTTCAATGGATTAAAAGATAAAGATAGAATTGCCTTTAATGCTGCTGTAAACTGGTATGCATCTGGTATGAGATCCATTTTTTTACAGGATGCCAACTCACTGATCATGAAACCTGATGATCTTGTCTTTATTCTTGAGTATTTAAAAAAATGCTTTCCATATATTGATAGAGTTACAACTTATGCCAGAAGCCATACAATTGTGCGAATCAAGCAGAATGATCTCCAGCGCATGGCAGATGCAGGGTTGAACCGTGTTCATGTTGGTATGGAGTCAGGATCTGATATTGTATTAAAAAAAACCAATAAGGGAGCGACAAAGGCAAGTCATATCAAGGCAGGTTTAAAGATAAAAAAAGCAGGCATGCAATTATCAGAATATGTTATGCCAGGCCTTGGAGGTATTGAATATTCAATAGAGCATGCCATGGAGACAGCTTCTGCCCTTAACAGTATTAATCCTGATTTCATTAGAATCAGGACACTTGCTGTAACCAGGGGAACTATACTTGCCGAAGAAGCCGAAACAGGAAATTTTCAAAAATCCACTGATACCATGATGGCAAAAGAGTTAAGGCTGTTTCTTGAAACCCTTGATGGAATTGATTCTTATATCAAAAGTGATCACATGCTGAATCTGTTTGAGACCATTGATGGAAAAATGCCTGAAGATAAGGAGAAAATGATAAATATCATTGACAGTTTTTTTGAGCTTGATCCTTATAAAAGAGTTTTATATCAGGTCGGGAGGAGAATGGGATTTTTCCGCGGGCCAGATGATATGGAAAACAGCCCCCATCTTGAAAGAGTAAAGCAGGCATGTGACCATTACGGGATCACCAATGAAAATGTTGATTCTGTAATTGATGATTTAATGAAGCGTTTTGTCTGATTTATTGTCTCGATCTTCACCTGATTACAGGGCAGTTTATATTCATATCCCTTTTTGTATTAAAAAATGCATCTATTGTGATTTCTATTCAAAAACAGATCTTTCTTTAATTCCAGACTATATAAAAGCCCTTAAAACAGAAATTAAACAAAGATCAGGGCAACATGCCCCAATTCATACAATATATTTTGGCGGTGGTACTCCTTCGCTTCTCTCCATAGAAGAAGTTGTTTCGCTGCTCAATACCATTAAAGACAATTTTTCAATTCTGCCGGATACTGAAATAAATTTTGAGATTAATCCTGGAACCGTTAATTTTGAATATCTTGAAAAATTGAAAACCATTGGAATTAACAGACTCAGTATTGGTGTTCAGTCATTCAATGATGATAAACTTCAATTTTTAAAGAGAATCCACACAGCTGATCAGGCTGTCAAGGCAGTTGATGATGCGAAACAGGCAGGATTTTCCAATATAAGTCTGGATATGATTTACGGCCTTCCCTTTGAAACACAATCAATGTGGCTGGAAGATCTTGGGAAAGCCGTAAACATGAAACCTGTTCATCTCTCCTGCTACATGCTCACAATTGAGCCTTTAACCCCACTTGAGAAGCATGTCAAAAAAGGCATGGTAAAACCTCTTGGACAAAAATCCATGTCACTGCTGTTTAAAAAAACTGCCCTGGTTTTAAGTGAACTGCAATTTGAACATTATGAGATCTCAAGTTTTGCAAAGAGCAGGGCATACAGATCAAAACACAATTCTCAATACTGGGATATGACACCATACCTCGGCTTTGGAGCATCTGCTCACTCCTTTGATGGTAAAAAAAGATCCTGGAATCATAAAAGCATTATAAAATATCTAAAAGATATAGATTTTGACAGGCTGCCTGTTGAAGATTTTGAAATTCTAACTCTGGAACAAAAAAAACTTGAAACAATCATGCTTGGCCTGCGAACCAGTGAAGGAATTAATCTTTTAAAATTCAAGAATCAATTCCAGTTATCTTTTCAAGATGAGTTTGAAAATATTACAGACACTCTACTTGATCAATCCATGGGTAGTTTGAGCAGCAATAAATTTACACTCAGCCTTGAAGGTAGGGTTTGTCTAAATGATATAGTAGAAACATTTGCCCGACAAATTTAGGAATTTATCTTTTCCTTCTTAACTGTCTAATGTCTCCCACACGTATGGTGACCTTGATTGAGTCATAATATTCAATCAAAGGAATGACAAATTTTCTGGAAACCTTTGTCATATTCTTAAATTCAGGAGTGGTAATTGATTCATTGGTTTGCAGAAATTTAACAAGTTTTTGTTCCAGACGGCTTATTTCACTGGCATCAAAATAGAGATCATCTTTTGTTTTTATAATGGATTTTTCATCAATAAGCATATGCAGAACATCTGTGGAAGTTTTTTTATCAATATCAAGATCATTGCAGATGGTTCTGAAAAAAGGAGGTGTCAAACCGCTGCTTTGATAAATTTTCTTTATTTTCTCTTTGATTTCATGCTGATCAACTTGAAGTGCCACTACATGATCTGATAATTTTATAATATTTTTATCAACTATAATAAGATTTTCCTTGGATAATCTTGTAAACAGAATATTAAAAAATTTTGTATCATTTATATACTGGAATTTTGATTTAAGTTCCTGGGTTGGCATACCTTCCTTTAAAGGATTTTTTGCATGAAATATCTGAAGTCTGTCAATAATATTTTTCTTAAAATCATCAAAAAAAGATCCTGAAACAAAAATTTGTTTTTCTTTGTCTGTCTGGACTATTTCCTGCATTGCCAGTAGTTTTTGTAAACTTGATTTAAGCTTTTTATCCTGGATATTGGTCATTACACGCAAATCAGAAAAAGAGATTCCTTGATATCCTTTTAAAGACAAAAAGAGTGTAATGGTCTGTTCGCTGTCGTTATAAAGAAGCTTTTCAAGGCCCTGGATAATATTTTTATCAAACAATTTGTGCTTTTGAGATGCAGGATTCAATATGGCGCCTCCGCCAATGGTTTTTACCGGGGAATAACTCCTAATTACATATCGATCATCCTTGATACAGCATACAGGTGATTCAAGCCGAAACTGGACAGGGGCATCATCCCCCGGAGTCAGTTCTTTTCTGTCAAGCAGAATCATATATCCGAGTATCTCGCTTGTGCCTGAATGAAACCTTATTCTTGTCCTGGGTTTTACAGGTTTTGCATTACTTTTTAAATAAAGGAAATGAGCATCCACCATGTAGCTTTCAATAAGAGCATGTGGCTGGGAGAGAATATCTCCTCTGATGATTGATTTTTTGTCAAGTCCCTGAAAATTAATGGCAGTTCTTGTACCGGCAACAGCAGTTTTAACACTGGAACTGTGCACTTGAATTCCCCTGACTTTAGATACAATTTGTCTGGGGTAAACCATTATATCGTCTCCAACATTGATGCTGCCGGAAGTGAGAGTTCCTGTAATCACAGTTCCAAACCCTTTCATGGAAAACACACGGTCAACAGGAAGTCTGAAAATAGAAGAAAATTGTCTGTTGGGAATAGTTGCACAGATGGTTTCAAGGGTTGTGATAAATTCATCAATACCATCATTGGTTACAGCAGAGAGAGGAATAACAGGTTTATCTTCGAGAAAAGTTCCCTCTACAAAATCGTTTATATCTTCCATGGCAAGTTCCAGAAGATCTTCATCCACCATATCTGTTTTGGTCAAAGCCACAATCCCGTGTTCAACTCCCATGAGGTTGCATATTTCCATATGCTCCCTGGTCTGGGGCATAACCCCCTCATCAGCAGCTATCACCATTGTAACAATATCAATGCCGCTGGATCCTGCCACCATATTTTTTACAAATTTTTCATGACCGGGCATATCAACAATACCGATATGCTGACCATTGGGGAGATCAAGTGATGCAAAGCCAAGTTCAATAGTAATGCCGCGCTCTTTCTCCTCTTTAAGACGGTCGGTTTCAACTCCGGTTAAAGCCTTGACAAGGCTTGTTTTACCATGGTCAATGTGTCCTGCAGTCCCAAGAATTATATTTTGTTCCAATTGTAAACCTCTTTGGTTTTATTATTGTCTCTTTTTTCTGAAAAAGGCCATTCCATAGGCCAGGGCAACCAGAACGAGTCCTGTGATAACTCCATGAAAATCAGTCCACTCCGGTCTGAACATCCGGATAAGGATGATACCGAATACCAGACCGATAATAAGCCTGACTGTAAATATTAATAAAGCATTCATAAAAAATCCTTAGCTAATAATCTATGCAAATAATCTAATTACCCTGGATCATAGTCAAACAGTGTTTGAAAATCAATATTAAAGAGATGTCATTGAAAAAACTATTGAAAAACAGATTCTGTTCTGATAAATATAACTTTTTATTGTGGTGGGTGTAGCTCAGTTGGTAGAGCGCTAGGTTGTGGTCCTGGAAGTCGAGGGTTCAAGCCCCTTCACTCACCCCATTTTCAAAATTAATAATTAATAATAACCTGGTTTCTGACCTTCAGGTTAAAGATCAGAAACTAAAAAATTAAAGAAGCCCGAAACTCAAGGTGATTGAGAATCGGGCTTTGTATTATAGACAAAGTAGAAAATTGTTTGTAGAAATAACCAAAGGAGTCAACTATATGAAATCATGTAAAAAAATATTAACAATAATAAGTTTTATGCTTCTTTTGTCAGGGATATCTTTTGCACAGGATCTTACAAAAGGTTTATACGCTCAATTTGATACTACAAAAGGTAAAATTACAGCCAGGTTCTATTACAAACTGGTACCCCTTACTGTTATTAACTTTGCAGGCCTGGCGCAAGGTACCATTGCTTCTAACCAGACCCCAAAGAAAGAATATTATAATGGACTTGTTTTCCATAGAGTTATTAAGGATTTTATGATCCAGGGTGGTGATCCCATGGGAACCGGCAGGGGAGGGCCGGGATATGAATTTCCAGATGAATTTATTGATCAATTAAAACATGATTCTCCTGGAATCCTCTCCATGGCCAATGCAGGCCCTGATACTAATGGCAGTCAGTTTTTCATAACCCATAAAGCAACTCCCTGGCTTAATAATAAACATTCTGTTTTTGGCAAGGTTGTAAAAGGGATGGACGTGGTAAATAAAATTGAAAAAGGTGACAAGATTATCACTTTGAAAATTATTAGGGTTGGAGAGGATGCAAAAGCTTTTAAAACTGACCAGACAAGTTTTGATTCAGCATTATACAAAATAAAGTGGAAAAAAGGGTGGGGGGGAAAAAAGCAATAACTTATATGCTCTCTTTCAAATTTCACATCTTAAATTTCACCACTACAACAACGGCATAAGGCGCATATCTTTCATGATTTGCGCCTGTCTTGTTTTAATATATTCACTGGGATGCTTTACTGACCATAAATGCGGGCTTGGCAAAATTGCTGTCATCAATGCAGCCTGGGATGGAGTCAGGTTTTTTGCACTCTTTGAGTAGTATTTTTGACAGGCAGCTTCAGCCCCGGTGACATTTGTTCCCCAGTCAACACTGTTTAAATATAATTCAAAGATTCTCTGCTTGCTCCAGAACATTTCAATCAGCACAGTATAATAGATTTCTGCAATTTTTCTGAATACACTCCTGCTGGATAATAAAAACAGACTTCGTGCGGTCTGCATACTGATGGTGCTGGCACCCCTCAGTTTTTTCTCCTTGAATAAAGTTTTTACAGCATTCTTAATTTCATTAAAATCAAAGCCATTATGGGATAAAAATCGTTGATCTTCAGCAGCAAGAACAGCTTTTCTTAAATGCGGCGATATATCTTCAAGTTTTTTAAAATTATATTCAGGACACTTTTCAGGCTGTTTATTAAAAACACATTCAGCCCACTCCCATGCAATATTGGGAGTAAATGGCGGATTTATATATTTTATGATCAAAACCTGGATTATAGTAAAACAAAAAAGAAAGATTATTATTTTAAGACATGTTTTTCTCAGCCAGGATAGAAATTTCTTCTTTTTTTTCATGATCTATTTTCTGAACAGAAAATCTAAGTTATGCAGAATTTTTTTACATGCTCAAGATACGAACCCATGTCATGAAAAAAAATATCATTGTGGTTAGCCTCTTTAATCTCCAGCAAAAACTTACTGCTGGATTTACATGCTTCATACAGAGCTAATCCATCTGAAAATGGGATAATATGATCAAACTGGGCATGGATAATAAGACAGGGTTTTGAAAAGTTTTTAATTTTATCCAGATTTTCAAATCCCTGACCCTCTTTATATCCAATGGCAAGAGGATCAATACCCAGGATACGAAGCAGGGGTGATACAAAAGCAAAACCGCTTTCGATAATAAGGCAGTGTATATCATGTTGAGAATTTACACCTAATTCAATTGCAGAGGCGCTGCCAAGGGAACGCCCCATAATACAGACATGTCCATTCATATCCCTCTTTTTCATATATGAGATCAGATAATCCAATATTCTGTGGCAATCTTTCATCATTGTACTGACACTGGGTTGCCCCGAGGATCTGCCGTATCCCCTAAAATCCACTACAAAAAAATTAACTCCTGTATCAGTGAAGTATTTCCCCAGATCATCATAGTCTGAAACAATCTCTCCATTGCCATGAAAAAAAAGAATCACAGGGGCATTTTGACTTTGAAAATAAAAAGACCCGCCAATTTCAACCCCCTGATCTACTTGTATCATTAAATCATCCCGGGTTTTTTCCGGTATCCTGCCGAAAGCTTCCTTTCGTGGGTGAAACAGTCGTTGCAGAACCTGGGGTTGATCCAGCACATGGTAATTTTCAGAATTTTCCATGAATTTGTCCTTAATATTTTATATTTTCAAGTTTTTATTATCAAAAATACTATTTTAAAAGGTTATCATACAATCAGGAAAAATAGCCATAAAAAATTTTAAAGCAAATTGTAATACAACAGCATGTTTTTAATAATTGATCACCTTGTTTGAAGTATTGTCTTATTTTCAGGACTGTGATAAATAATTTAAAATATTGAAAACTTCAGAAGATCAATATAACCTGTGCGCCCGTAGCTCAGCTGGATAGAGCGCTGGACTTCGAATCCATAGGCCGGGGGTTCGAATCCCTCCGGGCGTGCCACTTCTTGAGGTTTCCTCTTTTTCAGGTGTGTAAATAGTGTGACATAAAAGGCGTTTATGCAGGCTTTGTTTGTGGCCTTTTTGATTTACCTAAAATTGACAACTCTCCAATTTCAAGATTGATTGCATTGTGTTTGCATACTTTACTGCAGGACATACAAGTTATGCATTCCATGTCATTTGGTGATTCATTAAACCGAACACCCATGGGGCAAACATCATGGCAGGCCTCACAATTTGTACACCTGCTATAATCCAGATTGAGCCTGACCAGCTTGATTTTGCTGAACAAAGCATAAAAGGCACCAAGCGGACACGCGGTTCTACAAAAAGGCCTGCTGGATATCACTGCCCAGGCAATAAATAAAATAAGAATGCAAAGTTTGAGTAGAAAAATCCAGCCTAAATTAGCCTGGAGTATCGGTTGAAGAAAAATCATTGGAAGCCCTGCTTCTAATGTTCCGGCCGGACAGAAATATTCACAAAACCAGGGATCACCCGTACCAAATTCATCAATGGCAAAAAGCGGCAAAAGAATAACCATAAAAACCAAAAGTCCGTATTTCAGGTAGCTGTTGAAGAGATCCTATGGGGCAATACGTTGTTGCAGCCGGGCAGGAGTAACAATTAAGACCAGGTGAACAAACGACTTTTAACGGTCCCTGATATATTGATTTTGTTACAGGGAAATTCCAATACCCGTTAGTCATAAAGAAAAACAGGGCCTGAATCCATTTTCGCAAGACATCCATAGATCAACCGATACCAATACACGACAAACATATCTGTGTTGCCTGGTTAAGAACGCGTGTCGGCTCATCCAACGTAATGCCGATCATTCCAAGAATAAGAAAAAATAAGATCACTAAAAATGGCGCTATCCTGATTTTAGATTTTGCAGATTTATTCTTTTTCATATTCTTTTATTGATTAATATATTTCATTATCATTTGTAATGCCTCGGGAGTATCCCATTGTGCAGGGCCGATAATTTTCTCCCGGATGATACCCTGTTTATCCAGAATAAAGGTTTCAGGTAAACCTGTTATGTCATATTTGGAACCAATCAAATTTTGAGAATCATCAAGAATCGGAATAGTGATTCCCTTTTGTTTCGCCACAAAGTCTGCCAGAACAGGCTTGTCATTGTTTAATACAGCAAGCATTTTAAACTTATCATTTGGCAGACTTGCAAATAGTGTCTGCATGGATGGCAGCTCTTTCAGACAAGGGGAACACCAGGTTGCCCAAAAATTGATAAATACCACCTGTCCTTTAAGTTCGGAAAGCGTCCAGGATTTACCTAACCGGTCTACCAGGGAAAAATCCGGGGCCGAATCACCCACTTTCAAAACAGTTGGAGCCTGTCCGCAAGAAAAAACAAACAGAGACAAACACCCGACCATGCTTAGAAGTAAGAGTTTCTTCATTTTATTTGATTCCCTTTACTTTTTTATACATAAGGCCCACGGCAAATTGCATGCGGTATGTTCATTACAATGAGCCCTATATTATTTGCTCCAATATGTCGTATTCGTTTTAATAATTCGCATCTATTTCTGATTGAATCAATTTATATAGATTTTTCCAACCAAAGGGTTCAAGTGGTTTTCCATTAACAAAAAAACCTGGTGTTTTCCTAACATTAAGCGTTTTAGCATCTGCAAGATCCTGCTCAATTAGTGTTACTATTGCCGGATCATTCATGTCTCTTTTAATCCTGTCCAAATCAAGCCCTGCCTTTGGAAGAAATTGCCATATTTTATCCGGCTGTGCAACATGATGACTCGTCCAATAGGCTTGAGTTTTAAACATCACATCCAGGGTTTCCCAGTACTTATTTTGTTTTTTCGCTGCTTCAAGAATTTTAACAAAATAATCAGCACCTTCATGAAAAGGAGCATATCTAATAACAAGCTTAATTTTGCCGGGACTGGCTGCCATCACTTGTTTTACAAGTGATGAGAATGAAGCGCAGGTTTCACAAGCAGGATCCATAAATTCAACTATAAAAACCTTTGCATCATCATCACCCAAAGTCGGGGAGTGATCGCTAACAAAAGTCGAGGCATTATTTTGGGCCATAAACCCAAGCCTTCTGGCCTGTTCTTTTTTATAGTAAAGACTGGTTGCTACAAAGATACCTACTAAAACAAGGCATGTACCTGCAAAAATTTTGTATTTCATTTATTTAATCCTCCTCTTTAAAAGAAGCAAAAGTGTTATAATTGTGGTAAACGAGAGTAAAGAAAGCATTGGTATCGTTAAAAATCCAAAAAGATCTATATATTTTTCTGTGCAGGAAACACCCTTACTGCATGGTTGCATCTCTTGGGGTATTATCCCTGAATACAATAAGTTATGATAAAATGCCGTCAACCAGCCTGCAATAGCCAAAAGAAAAGCAAATTTTACCACACGTTTATCAAACGGGAATAGCCCTGTGGCTAAGATAATAACCAAAGGAAATAAACAGATTCTTTGATACCAGCACAACACACAGGGGGCAAATTCCATTACATGGCTGAAGAACAAGCTTCCCAGAGTTGAAATAGTAACAATAATCCAGGTTATAAAAAGGAGTGTCCAATTCTGTTCAGACACTTTATGATTTTGAGCCATAATAAATCTTTCAAAATAATATTTGGTAATAAATGAACAGACCCACCTCTTTCCTTTGTGTAAAATAGATGGGAATGTCCTGCTACTATTCTATCGGAGAAAAATGTGGTTTAAATTAAAAAGGATTGGATGATTGTATAGATTGGAATTGTTTTTAGCGCTTTGTAATGTTTAAAAATTGGATTTAATACTCTAAATTTAGGTGCAGAATCTGAAAGAGTGACAATAAAAGGGGCAAATTGGTTCTGATAATTGGGGTTTTGAGTTTTACCGATCTGGTTCTGATTAGGCTTACATTTCTGATCTTCACAACAATAGTCTTTTTCACCGGTTGCAGACGAAAATACAATAGCGCCTTGAGGATAAGTCTCACAGCAGGCAACAGATGTTACTGTCTCAAAATCAAAGGATTTTATCTGAAAACAAGGGATGCAAACCCGATCATGGCAATCTGCATTGGCATAGACTGAACCAAAGATAATTATCACTGAAGAAAGGAGTGCCAAAAGTGTATTTTTAAATTTTTCTTTCATTTTTTTCATAATTTTTTTTCAGGCTTAGCTATCACATAATACCCAGTTTTGTCAAGAAATTCTTATGTTTTGTTACATAAATTACACTTTCGTAATCCAATATCAAAATACAGATACCAGCACTCCAAGAGACTGCACCCTCAGAAATGACTACCCTAACTTAAAAATTAAGAAAGGCCATCGCCAAAAAAATAAATTAAGGTATTTGCCACCTGACGAATTTAGATCTGCGGTTGTGGGACATAACCACCTATGATTCGGTAAGCTTATGCGAGTCTTCACTGGTTAAATCCAGATCATAGATCTTTTTCAAATCCTTTATCCGCTCAAGGTTTTCCTCACTGAAGGGAGACTTGCCTTCAAAGGCATAGAGTACAATGCCTTCCAGCAAATCCCCAAGGGTTATATCATGATATTCTGCCAATCCCTTGAGTACCTTCAACAGTCTTTTTTCAAGCCTCACTCCGGTTTGAACGCGTTGAACTTTTTTGGTACCGGGTGTTACACTTTTCCTCGTCATTTCCTTCCTCCTTAACAACAAAAGGTAAAATATTTGATACAATGGAGTATAGACCGGTCCATTGAAATGTTCAGTGATCTGAAATAAAATTATTTGACCTGCATCGCTATTTTCACTGCAGCAGCAGCCAACCGCCCCTTTGAGATACCTTGGGATGCCGTAAAGAGAATGTCAGGGCCCGGTGTACAAATTAAAGGGAAAACTGTCAGGAAAAATAATATAAGTGATTTTACTTCCATTAAATCCTCTCCCAAAAATAGTGGATAATTAATAGTGCTGCTTTTTTACCATGTCTAAAACCGTAAGCCATAACCATTAGATTTGCCGGCCCAGGAATTGCTATGAGTATTACCGATGCGAAAACAAAAGCGAGCCAGAGGTCAATGTTCATGGGTGTCTCCTATTATTCATTTTTTTACAGGCAAGTGGGACGCCGGACATTGGGACTGGCATTTAAAGCAATAGTAATAATTACCAGTCATAAACGTCTGCCATAGTTGACGTAAGCCACTACCTTTTACAATTTCCACCAGTTCTTCACTCGGTTTATCAACCAAACCTTTTACTATGTTTTGGAAATATCGAAAACCAAATTGAAAAATATGATCCCCGCATAGTTTTTTGTTTATTTTACCTTGCCCTGACAAGGCATTCACCGGGCAGGCCTCAATGCAGCGCATGCAGTGATCACAGACATCTTCTTTCAAAGGTGAATCCGGGGATAAAACCGCTGTCGTAACCACACCTGAAAGTCGCACCGCTTGTCCATATTCTTTTGTCACCAGAGTACCTGTTTCTCCATATGTTCCCAATCCGGCACGAACGCCTGCTCTACGCCAGCAAATCTCACCTCTCATCCCTTTGCCGGGGTCATTCATATCGAGGGGGATAAAGGCAGGAACACCTGCAGAGAAAAAGCCTTGAGATTCTAAAAATCGAGCCGCTGCATGGGATGCCTTGGCACTTTCATTATAGGTGTGTATCGTATCAAATTGCGCAAGTTCATTGGCACCGGATCGCAACGAGGCAAGGCTGTGTTTTGCTGCGATGACCAGAACACTTCTTGCTCCGGGAAGCATTCTTTCAATTCGTTCACTATGCTCGGGTAGATTTTTTACTTCCAGGACACCAACCATATCTGCACCATTTTCTAAAGCAGTCAATTTTGCCTGTTCAGTGATTTTCATTTCTGTCATAAGAAAGTCTCCTAAGTTAATAATTTTAACCTGTGCTGTTCTGATTTCAAAATAATGTTTTTGTATCGCACCACAAAAAAAAACAAATCGTAAATCCCCGAAATAGCCATATTCCAAATCTGGTGAACGAACCAGGTCAGAAAATGAAATTAGATGATCTGGAATTATTTCTCAGTTCAGAAAAATATATAGAGACCAATCATTTCATAAAACGATTCATTGATGATTAAATTTCAACCGATAATCGTTATCTGAATAGTGTAAAATCACTGAATCTTTTTCAATGCCGACCAGGCGGTAACCTTGAACAGAATCTCCCTCTGTGAGTACTCTATTGTCAATAACTGCAATCCTGTTGGCAGGCTCCTCTGCCCAGGAGATAGCCTGAATTTTCAAGATATGATTTTTCAGGGGCAGGATCTTCTGTTTTGTGGTGGCTTTATTTGTTAATATTTTTTCATCCTTGATCAGGTTCTCTTTTTCTGAATGGTTTACGGCTGGATCTGTATCGGAAGGCATTGTGATTTGCCTTTTTTCTTTGTTATACAATTTTTTAGCAGCTTGAATTCGATTAACAGGCTCAGGTTTTAAAACAGTTTCATTTTCAGGCCTGGACCGATCAAAAGATTTTGTAGCCGGTTTGGGAATTGTTTTATTTGAAATATCAGGTAGCTCAGAAGGCTGTATTACAGATTCAGTCAATATTTGTTTTTGATCTTTTACAATATCAGGCAGTGTTCCTAATACCTGAGACTGTTTATCAGTATAGGACATTTGGTGATAATTATTCTTGTTATTTAAAAAAAAATCATAGGAGAATAGTATCAACACAATAACAAGTGCAAAAAGGAACACAACCCTGCCCAAACTTAAGAAAGTGTCTGGTTTCTGATGCTGCATCCGTGAATTTAAAGTGGTTCGAACATTAAAGGACGTGTGGTTCTTATCTTTTTGATCAGGACTCTCTTTTTCTGCTTGTTTTAAGGCATTCAAAATAGTACTCATTTTATCCAACCTTTCACTGATCAAGTTCTCTGGTGTTGTTTAACCTTGGTACATCATAATCTTTCTTTTCATTAAGCAATACAATTTTTGTCAGCGTTCCCACAAGACCATCTTCAACAAGCCCGTATTTTTTTTGAATCTGTTTTATTGCTTGCTTTACCGGGGTATCATAAACTGGGGACATATCAACAAGGGGAATGCCTATTTCAGTCAAAAGAAGTTTAAGAGCCATAATCGAATATTTGGATGAATTTTTTGCTATGATTCTATTATTCCCGAAATTATCCTTCCAGATGATGTACTTATCCCCTCTTAGATAAGGTGATAGTTCTTCAGGAACAATTTTATATTTTTTTTCCCCCTGTCCCGAGGAAATAATATATTCATTGTCTAATGTAATTCCATCAAGCCAGAAAAAGCCTTTTACAGGGTCACCCGGCAATTTAAATCCAAAAATGACAGGAAAATTGAGTTTTTCTATAAGATCCTGACTCTTTTCCAGATAAAGTATTTGCAAATTATTTTGTACAGCCGCAACTTTAAAAAAATCAACATTGGATTGGATTTGTTGTGTTAAAGGATTCAAATGAATCATTGATTCACTGTTCCATAATGAAGCAACATAAAGAAAGGCGTTTGCCCGCGTTGCAGTATCTTTAATAACAGACAAAACTGTTTTGGCTTTACCCTTCTCAATAAGTGGTGAATCGGCTAAAACAGGTTCTGGAGGCAGTGATTCTTTTACAACCAACAAAGGTTCCTTTTTTTTATTCGAATCCAAAGGTGAGACAGTTATTATTTGCTCATTTAGTATTTTGACCTTACTTTCATCCATTTTTATTTTATCTCGCCATTTCCACGGGATATCCAGGAATACAACAGAAAAAATACTCAGGATAAAAATGATAGAGAATAGAGCCATTGCTGTTTTTTTCCAAATAGAGCCAGAATGGGATTGATTATGAATATTTATATCCAATTCATCAATAGCAACCTTTACACTGGAGGGAGTCACTCTGTTTTGGTTCTGGCTATAAGCTACCAGAAGAGCACGGTCGCATATAATATTAATCAATCTTGGAATACCACGGGTAAGCTGGAAAATCTTTTTTTGGGCTGATCGGGTAAATAAGGTCTGTGGCTTTCGGGAAGTTATATTGATACGGTGTGTAATATAATCAAAGGTCTCCTTTTGGGTCATAGGATATATATGGTAGCTTAAATTGATTCTTTGCCGTAACTGACGCATTTCATGGGAATCAAGAATTTCCCTGAGCTCAGGCTGCCCCACTAAAATAATCTGCAACAGCTTGCTACTGGTGGTTTCAAGGTTTGAAAGCAATCTGAGTTGTTCCAGTGTCTCTTTTCCAAGATTCTGTGCTTCATCAATGAGCAGGATCACAGATTTTCCCTGAGATTTTTTTTCCAATAAAAAATCGTTCAAATCTTGAGTCAACTCTACAGGGCCATTAGCTATGCTGATAATCCCAAGCTCTTTGTGAATGGCTTTTAAAAGCTGTGTAGAATCCAGTTTTGAATTAAAAATGAATGCTGCTTCAATATCTTTGTCAAGATTCTCAAGAAATACCCGACACAAAGTTGTTTTACCCGTCCCGACTTCACCAGTTATCTCTACAAATCCATCACCTTGGGAAGTAGCATAAGTCAGATGAGCCAGTACCTCTTCGTGGCATTTTCCTAAAAATAAAAATTCAGGATTTGGAACCAGTTTGAATGGTTTTTTCCTCAAATCGAAAAAAGTATTGTACATCTAATTGCTCCATCATATTAAAAATAGAGGTGTCTCTAAATATTGATATCCCATATAACCTCAGGGCAGTCAAGAAAATTGTATCCACTCCGATCCAAGAGTACAACTGTATCCCATTGCAGCACTACCCACTGTATGAAGATAAATCTTTGTTGCTGTCCTGTTTTCATAAAATTCCCTTTCATTGTACTGTTTTTACCTGGGAGAAGAATATCATGCATTGATTTCATGTTATGGAATAAAAACCGACTATATGAGTAAAAGATTAAAATTACTCACGGGTGACAACTATTAAATCAAAAGGGGCTGGGCGGTTAGCTCCTCTTTTGGAGTGTCAACAACGCACAACCTAATAATATCATAGGATATTTTAAACAGATGGCATCATCAGGAATGCAGGTTTTTCTTTCCATGTGCGAAGAGTGCGGTGAATGTGAAAAAGTTTGTCCTCAAGGATTACCAATCATAGATTTATTAAAAGATGTAAGTAATGAATTTGAAGGAATTAAATTCAGCATAATACTAAAAATTGCAAAAACAATATTTGCATTTAAATACTGGAATACTATGAGAAAAAGTGGGTAATATTGATAATAAAAAAAAATATACAGTATAATAGAGTGAAATTTGATATTGTTATAGAAAAGGTATAGGAAAAATTATTTTATGAATCAAGAATTTGAAATATCAAGCGAATATATTGAACTTAATAAGCTTCTTAAAGCAAGTGGTCTGTGTGATTCAGGAGGTTCCGCCAAAATGGTTATTAAAGACGGATTGGTAACAGTAGATGGCGAGATCGAGACACGGGTGCGCCGAAAGATTAAGAATGAAGGGATTATTCAATATAATAATCAAACTCTTCAGGTGATTTGCAGAACAAAAATTTAACAGGGAGATATAATGAAGGCAACGGTTTGTGAGTTACCCAATAACTGGACTGATTCTGATAAATATTGGAACCTGCTAATTAAACACCTTGAACAAGAACAATCAGATCTGTTGGTGTTACCCGAAATGCCTTTTTTTAAATGGGTTACACGATATAGCGATGTTAGCCAGGATCTTTGGGAGCAAGCAGTAAAAGCCCATGATGCATGGATTAACAGACTTAATGAATTACCTGTAGAATTAATTATTGCTTCAAGGCCAGCAATAGAAAACAATCAATATCTAAATAAAGGATTTGTTTTTACCCATGACAAGGGAATAATATTTGTTCATGACAAGTATTATCTGCCTGATGAACCAGGATATTATGAATCTTCCTGGTATGAAAAGGGAAATGGTGTTTTTGATATTATCAATATTAGCGGTCTTAAAATTGGGTTTCTTATCTGCACAGAAATCTGGTTTACGGAGAGGGCAAGGCAATATTTAAAACAGGGTGTGGATATTATAATCTGTCCCAGGGCAACACCTGAATCAAAAATTGATATCTGGGTGACAGGAGGAAAAGCTGCTGCTATTGTCTCAGGAGCATTTTGCCTGTCCTCAAATTATAATGGTCCAAATACTCAAGAAGAAAATTTTGGTGGAACCGGCTGGATTATTAATCCTGAGCGAGGAGATGTCCTTGGGACAACCTCATTGAACCAGGAATTTTTAACTATTGATATTGATATCAATGATGCAAAAAATGCCAAAACAACATATCCTCGTTATGTAAAAGAATAGATTCAACTAAAATTTATCATTTCAATTTATTATAAGCTTTCATCCCGCCAAGTACATTTTTTGCTTTGAATCCATTTTGAAGCAATATTTTGGTACCATTAACGGATCTATTACCGGAACGGCAAATGACAGCAATATTATTGTTTTTATATCCATCAAGTTCATTAATCCTTGTTTCCAACACTTGAACAGGAATGTTAATTACACCTTTAATCTGTCCATGTTTTCCAATTAATTCCGGAGGAGTTCTCACGTCAAGAATTACCAAATCAGAATCAGATTTCATTGCTGTAATTAATTCTTCTGCAGTGAGGTTAAAATTATCTTTTTCCTGTGCCTTATTACATGCAAAAAGTGAAATTAAAACGAAAAATAGAATTGGTAGAAAATATTTTTGTTTGGTGCAAGTTGTCAAAGGTTGCTCCTGTATTTTAATTGTAATATAGATGTCTTCTTGCTTTTTGTATTGTAATTATGGGATTGTTGTTGTCAAGGATTAGAATAAGCCGATGCTACTGTACTTTCCCAGAATCAATCAGGCTGTTTGCCATCGAACTCTTGATCCACATATCTCTTGATTATCTTGACTCTTTGTTGATGGTATGAAAAGTGTACAGGCAAATAAAAATTAAATTTATGAACTATAAATTGACAACATTTGATGACCTTAAAATCGGGCATAAGCTGGATTGAAAATCAGGATGATAAAAATGTGATTGAGTGTGAGACTGTGGAAGGTTTGCTGCAAAGTTTAAAACAAGATGAAAAACATTGAAATCAGGTGGGCAGCTCAACTTATTATGGAGCACAGGGATATTTCCTGGAGATACAGAGTAAATCTTTCAACTCCGATAATCAACATATCTTCAGGCAAAAAAACAGTTGGCCTGTGGAGTGATCAACACAAAACTCTTTCGATTTCTAGTCATCTTATAAAAAATGAAATATGGGATATTGTATTAGAGGTGCTGAAACATGAAATGGCACATCAATATGTTTCTGAATATTATAATAATGCAGACAGACATGGAAAATATTTTAAGAAAGCTTGTAAAAAATTAGGTGTACATCCGGTTTTTGTTGCAGGCAGTAAAGATTATAATAAAAATTTGGAGGCATTCAAAGGAGAACTTCCTGCTGGTGCTCAAAAAATGTTAAAAAAAGTTGAAAAACTTATGGCTCTCGGGCAATCAAGCAGTGAAGCAGAAGCAAAATCAGCTTTAAGAAAAGCAAATTATTTACTTAATAAATATAATCTTCAGCAAATCAATATTGAAAACAATAATCCAGATATTAAATATCTTACAATCTGTCATAAAAAAAAGCGCATTGAAAGTATCCAAAGAGCTGTTTTATCTATTCTGAGAAATTATTATTATGTGAATTGCTTAACATCTCATACATACCATGCTCAAGATGATACAGTTTATAAAAGTGTTGTCCTGGTCGGGCGTAAAGAGGCTTTAAAAGTTGCAGAATATATCTATCATTTCCTTCTTGATACAGGCCAAACTCTTTGGCAGAATTTCAAAAAGAAAAAAAGAGCTCAAAGAGGAGAAAAAATTTCCTTTGACATGGGTTTTATTGCAGGGGTTGAGCATAATCATAAAACAGTGTTTGAAGATTCAGGGCTGCAAATTAATAAAAATTCTATTTTACCTGTAAAAACAATTAAGGCATTAATGGAGAAAAATCAGAGAGAGAACCAAACTGAAATATCCAGACTTTTTCCAAAATTAAAAACAATTAGATACGGCAGGCATCAGGCTTCATCAGGCGCTTTTAAAGAAGGTTTTAGAAATGGGAAAAAAACTCATATCAATAAGAGTATGACTCATCAAGGGAGAGGAGCTATCGGACTTTTGATAAAATGAGAAAAAGTGTGCATATAAAAACCCCTTAGGTAAAAGGGGTTTCAGGTGATTTTTATTACTATTAAGGGTTACAAATTCCGCAAGGGTTGTATCCTTCCTTGATTGCATCATCCCTGGCATTGAAAACAGCAGTACAATTTTTACTCTCTGCAAAGTTACAATCAGACTTATGAAAAACATGAGTTTCAGTATTCCCTAATAGTTTGCCATCTGCATCTTTGGTTTTATCTATTATATTTTTTTCAGGAGCGGTATAGGCAGATTCAGGTTCCTGTAATTTTTCAGGTGAAGGTGCATTTGTGCAGCATGTATCACCCATATCTGGTTTATCACTTTCATAATTAAGATAAATTGTCAGTCCACCGCCAATTATCAGCATTAAAGGTATAATTCCTGCCAGAAGAGTTAAAAAAGGCGGGAAGAAAACTGCAAGACCATATATTCCAAATAAAACTGCTATTGCTCCACCGATTAATGTTTTCATTCAGTACGCTCCTTTTATTAAAATATTCCAATAAAACGTAACAATATAGTTTTTAAGTGCGCTCAAAAAAATAATTGGCATTTTTGGCGCTATTACTGCTTTAATATCGTAGGTATCAATTTCTTACATATATTCTCTTTTGATGCAAGGAAAAAGAGAGATGAATTCAAAATTCGCCGATGGTACAATTCATTGACTTCAAGAAAAGTGCCTGTTAGATTGAATTATTTATTTTATCATCTCAAAAAAGGGGGATTATATATTATGGAAAAAAAAGTTCTTGTTCCAGTTGCCCAGGGCATAGAGGAGATTGTTGATTAATTATGCCGGCAGAGCTTCAATTATTGTTGATGCATAATTTTATATGGATAATATAATCTATGATACAAAAAATTATTTCCGGAGCTCAAACTGGCGCTGACCGGGCAGGTATTGATGCAGCCATTGAATCAGGTGTTGATTATGGTGGTTGGCTGCCACGTGGCAGAAAGGCTGAAGATGGTATAGTTCCAAAAAAATATACAAAATTACAGGAAATCATCGGGGGAAATTATCCAGAAAGAACAAAACAAAATGTTATAGATTCTGATGGAACTGTGATTTTCGGTTATGGCAAATTAACAACCGGCTCTGCATTGACCCGGAAACTTGCAAGGCAACACAACAAGCCATACCTGCATATTGATTTAGATATTATCAAAAAACCGGTACCTGTTATTAAAGATTGGATAGTTGAATGGGATATTAAAGTTTTGAATATTGCCGGGCGAAAAGCAAGTAAAGCACCTGGAATTTACGATAAGGTCAAGGATATAATCAGGCAGGTTTTGAGATGACAATCTATTCATATAAAATCCATACTCCGCAAATCCACGAGTCAGTTTTCATAGCTCCAACAGCTCAAATTATTGGAAATGTAATTATTGGGGAAAAATCATCTATCTGGTTTCAATCTGTTTTGCGTGGAGATTTTGATCAGATTACTATAGGAGAAAAAACAAATATTCAGGATCTTTGTATGTGCCACGCTGATAAAAATATCCCTTTGAAAATCGGAAATAGCGTTATTATAGGCCATAGAGGTATTATACATGGATGCACAATCGAAGATAAATGCCTGATTGGTATGGGAGCAATTGTTATGAACAAGGCTGTAATTGGCACAGGATCTGTGGTAGCTGCCGGCGCTGTTGTCCTGGGAAAAACGATTATTCCACCATATTCACTGGTTACAGGTTCACCAGGAAAGATTAAGAAAACTTATAAAAACAGGGAAGAGATTGAACAAAAAATAAGAACCATGTCTGAGGATTATCTAAATAATGCTGAGAATTTCAGTTCAAATAAAATGTTTTATGAGGTAAAGATTTAGATTTGAGGATAAAATGAGAAATTTTTTTTGTTTGCTGGGATTGGCAGGAATTGTCCTGCTTATTGCCGGTTATTATTTTATCGATAATAGTAATTTATGTTATCTTCTTGGAATTGCATTTATGCTTGCTGGATATATCGGGATAAATAAAACATAATAATTATTTTAGAAATAAAAAAGTATGGGGGTACTCATGAGCAATAAAAAACATCTTTATGTATTATGGACTAATGATAATCCTATCACAGCTGAAAAAATGGTTTTCATGTACACCATTAATTCACTTATACAAGGATGGTGGGAAAAAGTAACCCTTATAATCTGGGGTGCTACTACCAAATTGGTAAGTGAAAATGCAGAAATTCAAAGCAAAGTCAAAGAAGCATTGGAAGCGGGAGTTCATGTTTCTGCCTGTAAAGCCTGTGCAGATCAACTGGGAGTATCTGATAATTTAAAAAATCTTGGAATTGAAGTAATCTATTGGGGTGTTCCACTTACAGATCTTTTAAAAAAAGATGAAAAACTATTAACGATTTAAGATGGATTTAAAATTTGAGCAATAGAACTCTCTTGAATAAAACCTGGTCTGTCTATCTGTTAGAATGCTCTGATAATTCTTTGTATTGTGGTGTTACTAATAATCTTGAACATCGTTTGATAAAACACAATAAAGGAATAGCTTCAAAATATACAAGAGCAAGGCTTCCGGTTGAATTGACTGCAATTATCAATAATCTTACCAAAAGCGAAGCATATAAAATTGAGTATCGGGTTAAAAAATTACCTGCATCAAAGAAAATAACTGCATTGAAAGATGGTAATTTTTCAGTGAACACCCTCCTGAATGATGAATAATCCACTCCCAGAAATGTGTTCACTTTTTCTCTACCGGATCACTATTGTCGCGGTGGATAATATTGAGACAAGGCAGAAAATTACAATACCATGAACATGGGAGATGAAACCGCCAGGGCACTTGTTCAACAAACAGACCTTTTACTGCTGGATGAACCCACAAGCAGTCTTGACTTGAAAAACCAGACTGATATTCTTGGGTTGATCCGGCATATTGTAAAAGGGCATCATATTGCCGCAATTATGACCATGCATGATCTGAATACAGCCTTGCGATATGCAGATCAGTATTTATTTTTAAAGGATAAAACAATTTATGGGGCTGGAAAGATAAATGAAATTTCTTCAAAAATGATAGAAGAGGTTTATGGGGTCGAAGTTGAAATCGTTTACCACAAGGGATTTCCCGTAGTCGTCCCCATTGAGAATGAAAAAGCAGCCTGATTTTTTATAAAAGGAGATTGGAAAATGACATGCTCAATAGAAAAAGAAGTGATTGAAAAAACCATAGAGTTCCATCGGCATAACTGCCCGGGACTGACCATTGGGATTCGGGCAGCAGAACTTGCAATGAAAAAATTGAATATTCATAATGCAAAAGCTCCGGTATGTGTGGCTGAAACAGATATGTGCGGCGTGGATGCCATCCAGTTTCTGACGGGATGTTCCTTTGGTAAAGGCAACCTGATCCATAAAGATTACGGCAAATCAGTCTTTACATTTTATGACAGGGATGCACATAAAGGTTTTCGGGCGGTATTTAAAGATAATTTTGCAAGGGATGAAGAAGACAGAGATATGCGAATCAAACAGCTTTTGCAGGCGGATTTAAAAGATCTTTTTGTAACTGAAGATGTGGACGAACCGCCTGTAAGACCTGCCCGGATACTCAAAAGCATTCAATGCGACGCGTGCCGTGAAATGACCATGGAGTCCCGCATTAGGTTGTTTGACGGAAAAAATTTCTGTATTCCGTGTTTTGAGAACGTGGAACAAAAAATTTAGCCTTCCCAATAAAATTAAATACTACCCTGCCATGGCAGGGCTTCATTTTCAGCCTGACATTGACTATCTCAAGATATGGGATTTCCATGGCTTTGCCCAAAAAAAAAGATTTAAGCAAATTTTGCCTAAACCCTTGATTTTAAAGCTTTTGTAGTGGTGCCCAGGAACAGAATCGAACTGCTGACACGGGGATTTTCAGTCCCCTGCTCTACCGACTGAGCTACCTGGGCCCAAACAACAAGAGGCTATATATGTTTTTTCAATATCTATGTCAAGAAAAATATTAAAAATGTGTTTGAGACATATATATTCTCATATATCACCAAAGAGGTGTTGAATAAGAGTACAGGATGCAATAGAAGCTGTCTCAGCTCTTAAAATTCTGGGCCCAAGACTATAGGGCAAAAAGCCTTTTTCTCTTGCCTTTAATATCTCTTTTTTTGAAAACCCGCCTTCAGGTCCTATTAATATAATTATCTTGTTTGGGGAGACACTGTTTTGCAAAGTTTTAATTTTATGGTTTGATTTTTCCCAGAATGCAATTTTTAAATCATGGTTCTCAGATTGTTTCATAAGGGTCTCAAAATTCAAGGGCTTTGATATTTCAGGAAGACAGCTTCTATTACACTGTTTTAAAGACTCTTTTGCAATATTTTCCCATCTTTTTTTACGTTTCTGCAATTTTATTATATTTGGACTTGGAATAGATCGTTCACAAAAAAAAGGCATCCATTTCTGTACACCAAGTTGTGTGATGTGTTTTATTACAAAATCCATTTTTTTATCCTTAAGCATGCCTGAACACAACGTGATATCAATGAATGATTCAGTAACAGAATCAGATTTTTCAATAATTTGAATTTCTATAATCTCTGGTGTAGCATTAAGAATTATTGAGTTGTAGTCATTGCCTTTCCCATCTGTTATTGCAATATTGTCACCTCTTTTTTTTCTGAGAACTTTAAAGATATGTTTTGCATCCTGCCCGGTGATGCAGACCTTTGATGGTAAAATTTTAATTTCTGGAATAATAAATTTTTGCATGATGTATTTTTAAAACAGAGGAGATTAATTGTAAATGCCTTTTTTTTTATCTCTTTAAGAGTGTGGTTCGTAAAGTAGTTGACACTTTGATGTTGCTTTGATATTTTTTGTGCGCAGACAATATGGAAAGGACACTGTTTTAATACACAATAAAGAGAGGTCAAGGATATGACAGATTTAAATGATGATATTATCGAACTGACAGATATTGCAAATAAAAATTCTGATCTGCCAACTGGTGAATATGTAATTGAATTGACTGATATTGTTAAAGATGAAATAACCAACCTTGATCTTGAGATAGAAAAGGAAGATGAATTTGAGCTTGAAATAAGTGCTTCTAAAGATGCTGAACAGATTGATGATGAGTTTACAGATGATATTTTTGAAGATGATGATGTTGAAGATAACTCATATGATGATGGGCTAACAGATGACGAATTTCCAGATGTTGAGCTCTCAGATGTTGATCAGGCATATGATGATTGGGAAGATGATACAGAAGATATTACAGTGGATAAACCTGAGACTGAACCAGATTTAGACAAGGTTGTACCAGATAGTTTTATAATTGACCAGGAGCAGATAGAGACTGTTTTGGAACGGATAATTGAAAAAAAGTTTGCTGGCAAAATAGAAAGCATTCTGTTTGAAGTTATGGAAAATGTGATTGAAAAACAGATTGTTGAAATTAAAGAAAGTTTGCAAAAAGACCTTGAATAGATTGGTAATAAATAATTTCAAGGCCGTTTAAATACAATATTTTTAATATGATAAAGTTTACAGGGGTTCTTATAAAAGATCCCCTTTTTAATTACTAAAGCAGGAGTTGATATATATGGGTTCGGATTCTCTGAACAAAGGGTATGAGCCGGCAGGCATAGAGGAAAAATGGTATAAATTCTGGCTTGATAACGGGTTTTTCAAAGCTGATGATAAAAAAGATAACAAAACCTTTTCCATAGTTATTCCACCTCCAAATGTTACTGGAGTGCTTCACATGGGACATGCCTTGAATAATGTTATTCAGGATATCATGTGCAGATACCAAAGGCTTTGCGGAGTCAATGTTTTATGGATGCCGGGAACAGATCATGCCGGGATTGCAACCCAGAATGTTGTTGAAAGAGATCTTGCTAAAAAAGGTTTGACAAGGGATCAGCTTGGCAGAGAAGAGTTTATAAAACAGGTCTGGAAATGGCGTGAAAAATCCGGTGGAGCTATTATTAATCAGCTTAAAAGACTTGGCGCATCCTGTGACTGGGAGCGTGAGCGTTTTACCATGGATGAGGGCCTTTCCGATGCTGTAAGAAAAGTATTTGTTAGACTTTATAAAGAGGGACTGATTTATCAGGGCCAGTATATTATCAACTGGTGTCCAAGGTGTAAAACAGCTCTTGCTGATCTTGAAGTTGAATATGAAGAGAAAGATGCATACCTCTATTATATAAAGTATCCCTTTGTGAATAAGAAAAAAGGGCTTATAGTTGCCACCACAAGGCCTGAAACCATGTTTGGAGATACAGCAGTTGCTGTAAACCCGGATGATGAACGGTTCAAGGATCTTAAGGAAAAAGAGGTACTTCTGCCTTTGACAGACAGGAGCATTCCAATTATTCAAGATGATTATGTGGATATCAGTTTTGGAACCGGTGCGCTTAAAGTTACCCCTGCTCATGATCCTAATGATTTTCATCTTGGAGAAAAACATGGATTGGAAAAATTAAAAGTCATTGATGATGACGGTATCATGCTTGAAAGTGCAGGGCAATTCAGAGGCCTGGACCGATTTGAATGCAGGGAGAAAGCTGTTAAAGCTTTAACTGACCAGGGCCTGCTCGTTAAAAAAAAACCACTGAAACATAGTGTTGGTAATTGTTATAGATGCAGGACAGTGGTGGAGCCTTCTATTTCAAAACAGTGGTTTGTCAAAGTTGCTCCCCTTGCAAAAAAAGCTTCTGATGCAGTAAAAAATGGACAAACCAGGATTATTCCTGATAACTGGTCAAAGACCTATTTTGAATGGATGGATAATATCCGGGACTGGTGTATTTCACGCCAAATCTGGTGGGGCCATAGAATCCCAGTATGGAAATGTTCTGATTGCAGCGAAATCATTGTTGAAGAGACAGATCCGGATGTCTGCCCATCCTGTGGATCTAAACATATTATTCAGGAAACCGATGTCCTCGACACCTGGTTTTCAAGTGCGCTCTGGCCTTTTTCAACCATGGGATGGCCGGAAAACACAGATCTTTTAAAGACTTTTTATCCCACCAATGTCCTAGTTACAGGATTTGATATTCTCTTTTTCTGGGTAGCCAGGATGATGATGATGGGAGTTCATTTCATGGATGAAGTTCCTTTTAATGATGTTTATATCCATGCCCTTGTAAGAGATGAGCACGGGAAAAAAATGAGCAAATCAAAGGGCAATGTTATTGATCCTTTAAAAGTTATTGATGAATATGGAGCAGATGCTTTCAGATTCACACTTTCAGCTTTTGCTGCCCAGGGGCGTGATGTTAAAATGTCAGAATCAAGAGTGGAAGGATACAGGCATTTTGTCAACAAGCTTTGGAATGCATCAAGATTTGCACTCATGCATGTTACATCAAAAGATATTAATATTGATTATGAAAAATTATCCCTTGCTGAAAAATGGATACTTTCAAGATGTGCTCATACATCTTTACTTGTCAAACAGGGCATTGAAAATTATAAATTTAATGAAGCTGCATCTGCAGTTTATAAATTTGTATGGCATGAATTCTGTGACTGGTTTATTGAAACTGCCAAGCCTGCACTTTATGACAAAGAGGGTGTGCAAAGAAGAAATTGTGCAAGAAGTGTGCTTTCAAAAGTCTTAAATGACACTGTTATCATGCTTCATCCTTTTATGCCTTTTGTTACAGAGGAAATATACAGCATTCTGCCCGGAACAAACGGATCTGTTATGAAGGCATCATATCCATACAACAAAAAAGAGTATGGAATTTACAGAAATGAGGTTGTTGAAAAAGATGTTCAATTTGTTTTTGATATAATTTCGGGTATCAGAAATATCAGAAGTGAAATGAAAATTCAACCTTCCATGAAGCTCAAGGTGCTTGCCCATACTGAGGATAAAAGAGAAAAAATTATTATCGCTGAAAATAAATCTTTTATTGTAAATCTGGCAACACTGGAGAGTTTTTATTTTTGTGAAACTGACACTATCCCGTCATCCAGTGCATCATCTGTGACAGGAGATACAACCTGCTTTGTTATGCTTGAAGGTGTGGTCAATTTTGATAAAGAGATAGCAAGGCTTGAAAAAGAGGTTGCAAAAAATACGAAAGAACTTCTTGGAGTGCAAAAAAGATTAAATAATGAAAGCTTTCTTGACAAGGCTCCAGACAATATAATCCAAAAAGTAAAAGCTCAGCATTCAGATCTTGAAGAGGAGAACAACAAGCTTAAAGAAAACCTGGAAAGAATTGTGAAAATGAAGTAAAATCTTTGAATTATGAACACAATTGACAATATAATTAAACTTGCTCTTTTTGAAGATTCAGGACTTGGTGATATTACAACGGAAAGTATTCTGTCACAAAACTTAAAAGGCAAAGGCGTGATTGTTGCAAAAGAGTCGTTTATCCTGTCAGGAATTGAAGTTGCAAAAAAAGTATTTCAACTCCTTGACCCGCTTTGTAAGCCTTTTTCTTCATTCTGCGATGGTGATTATATAAAAGATGGCAAAACTGTTTTTAAGATTGAATCAGATCTTTTATCACTTTTAAAAGGTGAGCGGGTTGCCTTGAATTTTTTACAGCGTCTTTCTGGAATTGCAACATTGACAAGAAGCTTTGTTGATGAACTTAAGTTTGAAAATGTTCGTTTGACTGATACAAGAAAAACCACGCCTGGGTTGCGAAGCCTTGAAAAAGAAGCAGTCAGGGCAGGGGGCGCTTATAATCATCGCATGTCTTTATATGATGGCATTTTGATTAAAGATAATCACATTGCTGTTGCAGGTTCTATTAAAAAGGCAGTTAGAGCTGTTAAACTCAGAACATCCCATCTTATGAAAATTGAAGTAGAGGTGACAACACAAGATGAGGTCATGGAAGCAGTTGAAGCAGGTGCAGAAGTTATCATGCTTGATAATATGAACTATGACCAGATGGCTGCAGCAGTAAAATATATTGATAAAAAAGCAATTGTAGAGGCATCTGGCAATGTTTCCCTTAAAACACTCAATAAAATTGCAGCCACTGGAGTAGATGTGATTTCCTGTGGTGCTCTTACTCACCAGGCAAGAGCTGTGGACTTAAGCATGCGCATTAAAAATTAAGAATTCAAAACTAATCAAAGGTGACTTAATTTGTCTCTGCCGGTATCCTTGGATTTATAAAGAGCTTTGTCAGCCCGTTTGATAAATGTTTTGTAATCCTCTCCATCTACAATCTCTGTTGCACCCACACTTATTTTGATTGATTTTTTTTCTCCGGGTTCAGGCTCAAAAATCAAATCACTGATATTTTCTTTTATTCTTGTTCCCACAACACATGCTTCCTCAATTCCGGTTTCCGGTAAAATAATGGCAAATTCTTCTCCTCCATATCTGTAAGCAGTATCCATGGATCTCATACACGATTTTATTGTTTTACCAATCTCCATGAGCACTCTGTCACCTTCAACATGTCCCCAATTGTCATTATACTTCTTAAAAAAATCTATATCCAGAATTAACAGGGACAAGTCACGGGAATAACGCTTGTTACGCATGATTTCAGTTTTGATTTCAGAAAAAAAGTGTCGTGAATTATAAAGTTTTGTTAAAGCATCGGTAATGGCCAGTTTTTCAAGTTTTTTTAATAGATTGACGCGTTCTTGTTTAATTTCAGATTCCCGTAATACTCTGGATATCCTCAGCTCTAACTCCTCAAATTTAAATGGTTTAAAAACAAAATCACTGGCACCGGCCTTGACTGCTTCTTCATAGGAGTATTCAGCACTATACCCGGTCATAACCATAACATCTGCATGATATTTTGATTTGATTTTTTTTGTCAGTTCAAGCCCGTCCATACCCTGCATTGTTATATCTGTAATAACAATATCAGCGCTGAATATTTTAAGTATATCCAGGGCTTGCTGTGCATTGGCAGCAGTTTTAACCTTATAATTTCTAATTATTAAGAATTCTTCTACAGAGTTTTTAATTGCCTCGTCATCATCGACAACTAAAATGGAATATATCATAGATTGTTCTCTCCATTTGCAGCTTTTGTTCAAAAGACCTTAGCTTGACTATTTTCAACTCAATTGATAAATATATTATCATAAAATTTTATGCTATAAGTACCGTGTTTGTCAATATATTTATATGAAAGAACAGCTGACACTCTTTTATTCTTTCATTTTTTGGTTTCTGCCCTTTAGGGTATATGTGACCTTTAGGTTGTTTAAGTGCCCTAAAGGACAGAAGCCGGCAAACCCGTAACCAATAATCAGATCTGCCAGTCTCTGCCTTAGGGTATGCGGCAGTTAGTTTGGAGTTCAATTGAAAATAGTAAGAAAAAATATTAGAAATTTCAGTATTATTGCGCATATTGATCATGGGAAGTCAACACTCTCTGACAGATTGATACAGCTTTCCGGCATTATTTCTGACAGGGATATGAAAGATCAGATATTAGATTCAATGGATATAGAGAGGGAAAGGGGTATTACTATAAAATCCCAGACTGTCTCCTTGCCCTATACTTCACAGGATGGAACCCAATATCTTTTAAACCTGATTGATACCCCGGGCCATGTGGATTTTTCATATGAAGTATCGCGGGCTCTTGCTTCCTGCGAAGGTGCTTTGATAATAGTTGATGCAAGTCAGGGGGTTGAGGCTCAAACTTTGGCCAATCTATATCTTGCCATGGAACATGACCTTGAGATTATACCTGTAGTGAATAAAATTGATCTGCCCTCGGCAGAAATCGACTGGGTCAAAGAACAGATAGAAGAAGATCTTGGACTTGACCCGGAGAATGCTTTGCTTGTATCTGCAAAAAAAGGGACTGGCGTGGATAAAATTATGCAGGCTGTTGTTGAAGGAATTCCTGCCCCGGCTGCCACAGATGATTCTATTTTTAAAGCTCTTATCTTTGATTCTCATTATGATGCATTCAGGGGTACTATTGTACATTTCAGAATTTTTGAAGGCAGCATAAAAAAGGGTGATAAAATTGTGTTCATGTCCAATAATGCCCAATATAAGATAGAAGAGGTAGGACTGTTTCAAATAAAGCGCCAACCTCAAAATGAACTTGTGGCAGGCCAGGTAGGATACTTTATCGCCGGGATTAAAAACATAAGTGATGTGAAAACAGGGGATACCGTCACAAAACCTGATAAAAGATGTACAGATGCCATGACAGGATTCAGAGAGCCCACACCTGTTGTTTTTTCTTCCATGTATCCGGTGGCTTCTGATGATTATGAAGAGTTAACATTAGCACTTGAAAAACTCAAACTCAATGATGCATCCCTTATATATGAAAAAGACAGTTCTGCCGCTCTGGGTTTTGGATACAGGTGCGGTTTTTTAGGACTGTTACACCTTGAAGTTGTCCAGGAGCGTCTTGAACGAGAATATAATGTATCACTTATCTTGACTTCTCCTTCGGTTATGTATGAAATTACTTATATGGATGGAACAGTCAAGATTATTGATAATCCCGTTCAGTATCCAGATCCTGCTGAAATTTCAAAAGTCCGGGAACCATTTATCAAGGCTTCAATTATTGTGCCGGACAAGTATATGGGCAATGTTATGACGGTTTGCCATGAATTTCGAGGGGTTAGTCAAAATTACCAATATCTAACCCGGAACCGCATGGAGATGAAATTTGAACTTCCTCTGGCAGAAGTAGTATATGAGTTTTATGACAGGCTTAAAAGTGTAACCCAGGGTTATGGATCATTTGATTACGAGGTTGCAGGGTACCAGGAGACAGACCTTGTAAAGCTTGATTTTCTCATTAACGGTGAAAGAGTAGATGCCTTATCCCAGCTGATTCACAGGGACAAATCCGAAGCAAGAGCCAGGACAGCATGTAAAAAACTTAGAGAAGAAATTCCAAGGCAGCAGTTTAAAATACCCATCCAGGGAGCCATTGGAGGCAAGATTATCTCCAGGGAAACCATTTCCGCTTTTCGAAAAGATGTAACTGCAAAATGTTATGGTGGTGATATCTCAAGAAAACGAAAGCTTCTCGAAAAACAGAAAAAAGGAAAAAAGAGAATGAAGATGGTTGGGTCTGTTGAGATTCCCCAATCTGCTTTTTTGTCTGTATTAAAAACAGATTAAAACAATAATAATGAAGGTGAACCAAATGGACTATGAATGCATAATTTATGAAAAACAAGATCAAATTGGTCTTATAAAACTTAATCGACCTAAAGTGCTCAATGCCATGAACCGGCAGCTCTGGATTGAGATGCAGGATATCCTTGAAGACGCAAAGATAGACAATAATATTAAAGCTTTGATTATTACAGGAGAAGGCAGGGCTTTTTCAACCGGAGCAGATCTTAAAGATTCCAAAGGTAGAAATATTGAAGATTACAGAATATATCTTGAGTCTTTACAGGAAGCATCAAGAAAGATTATAAAATTTGAAAAGCCTACCATTGCCGCCATTAACGGATATGCTCTTGGTTCCGGCTATGAGCTTGCCCTTGCCTGTGATATCAGAATCGCAGCAAAAGAGGCACTTATCGGTTCACCTGAAGCAAGAGTAACCTCCTCTGTAACAGGAGGAGCTTTCAGACTAGTTCAGGATTTAGTGGGACCTGGCAAGGCAAAAGAGCTCTTGTTTACAGCAGAAAATATTACAGGTGAAGAAGCTGAAAGGATCGGACTTGTTAATAAAGCAGTACCTCTTGATGATCTTATGGATGAAGCCATTGCAATGGCAACAAAGATTGTTGCCAATTCTGCTTTTTCCTTAAAAGAGATTAAAAAGGGATTTCGCATGGCCCAGGGGGAATGCAGTCTTGAAGCATTAATGGATTATGAAATTGAAGCTTGTCTTGCATGTGTTTCAACTAAAGAGAGAGAAGCCTCTCTTGATACTTTTGAGCAGAGAAAAAAATAACTGCCACAGGCAGAATTGGTTTTTGCTCCTATCTGTCCACAGCAAAGAATAAAGGTGGATGATAAATTTGCAAAGACTTTCATAATATAAGGAATATTAAAATGTTAGATAAAGTGCTTAATGCAAAATCCGTTGCAATTATCGGTGCTTCAAAAAGTAAAACAAAACGAGGGTACCAGGCAATTAAAACCTTAAAGTCTGATGGCTATGAAGGTGCAATTTACCCGGTAAACCCCAAAGAAGATATAATCCTCGGGCTTAAGTGTTACCAGGATATAACACAGATTCAAGGAGATGTTGATATTGCTCTTATTACAACTCCTGCCAGAACAATTCCTGCAATTTTAAGAAAATGTGGTGAGAAAAAGGTTAGCGGTGCTGTAATTATTGCAGGTGGATTCAGGGAACTTGGCAAAGAGGGAAAAGAACTTGAGGCTGAGGTTATCAAAGCTGCTCATGAGACCGGGGTAAGATTAATAGGTCCTAATACTTCTGGTATGATAAATCTTAAATCCAATATGAATCTTGTGGGTATACAGAACGCTCCTAAGGGACACATAGCTCTTTTATGCCAGAGCGGGAATATGGCACTGACTCTTATTACCGAAGCTACCATTCGTAAACATGAAGGGTTTACCTATTATGTTGGTGTTGGTAATGAATCAGACATTAAATTTCATGAATATCTTGAATTTTTCAGAAATGATCCTGAAACCAAATCCATTCTTATGTATGTGGAAGGTATGAGTGAGGGAAGAAAATTTTTGCAGGAAGCACATAATACAAGCAGGAACAAACCCATTATTCTTTTAAAGAGCGGGCGGTCTGCAACAGGAAAAAAATCAGCAGGCTCCCATACTGGATCTCTTGCAGGAATGAGTGAAGTTGCAAAAAGTGCTTATGAGCGTGCAGGAGTTGTTGTGATTGATAATTCTGATGAGCTTTTTCCAGTTGCTGAGACTCTTTCAAGCCAGCCTGTCATTAAAAGCAACTCCATTGCAATTCTTGCTGATGGGGGTGGTCATGCAACAATAGCAGCTGATCTTTTAACTGACCATGGTGTTAATATTCCTGAGCTTTCTGAAAAAACCAAGGAGAAATTAAGAGAAATTTTACCTGATGCAGCCTCGGTGACAAATCCTGTTGATGTCGCAGGGGGAACAGACTCTGATCCTAATGTATTTGCAGATTGTGCAAAAATTATTATTCAGGATCCCAATGTTGGAGGTCTTCTTGTTGTAGGTCTTTTTGGGGGTTATGGTATCAGATTTGAAGAGAGCCTTGCTGTGGGAGAAGAAGCTGCTGCCCACAGATTCGGAGCAATGATAAAAAAGAGAAAAAAACCTATTATTGTTCACTCTCTTTACTCTTCCTATGAATCCCACGCATTGGATCTTCTGCGGCATTATAATATTCCAGTTCATGATTCTCTTGATATTTCATGTAAATGTGTAGCTTCTTTATGCAAATATGGCAACTATCTGAAATCCTATCATGGAAAGACCAATTTTGTTTTTGACTGGCGTGCCAAAGCAAAAGCAGAGGGTCAGGAAATCATTGAAAATGCCAGAAAAGAGGGGCGCAACGTCCTGCTTGAGCATGAAGCAAAACAGTTGATTAAACTACATGGTGCACCAACATCTACAGGGCAGGTAGCAGAAAGTGAAGATGAAGCCTGGAAGATTGCAAAAACAATCAAGGCTAATAATGGGGGAAAAGCTGGTGTTGTACTAAAAATTGTCTCTCCTGATATTCTGCATAAAAGTGATGCTCAAGGAGTTAAACTTAATTTAAGCTCAGAAAAAGAAGTTAAAAATGGTTTTAAGCAGATTATAAAGAGTGCAAAAATTTATAATGCTGATGCAGATATTCGCGGGGTTCTTGTGGCTCCCATGGCCAAGAAAGGTCTTGAAATTATTATTGGAACAAAAATTGATGAACAGTTTGGTCCTGTTATAATGTATGGACTTGGCGGCATAATGGTTGAAATAATAAAGGATGTAACTTTCTGGGTTTTGCCGGTCTCTCCTACATCCTGCAAAAAAATGATAAGCGAAACCAATTCTTCTATTCTTCTGGATGGTGTAAGAGGGCAGAAAGGTTATGATAAAAAGAGTTTAAGAAAGCTTTTATCCATGTGCTCCGAGCTTATAGAATCTTATCCTGAAATTGAAGAAATGGACCTTAATCCCGTTCTTCTCTATGAAAAAGGACTGGATGTTGTAGATGCAAGAATAATACTTAAAAAATAAATATAATTTATAATTTGATGATCATTCAAAATTTTGGCTTTACAAAATAGCTTGTTGATTATATGGTTTTTTGTGGAGCAACAATAATATAAAAAAAGGATAAGGTTATGAGTAGATTTTTACCAGTATCAATTTTTTTTATTACTTTAGTTTCTTTTCTTGCGGCTGCCAATCTGGTTCATACCCAGGAACGTTTTATTGATAATGGTGATGGTACAGTGACAGACACAATGTTAAATGTTATGTGGGCTGCAACTGACAACCAGGGAGACATTAACTGGAGACAGGCTCAACAATGGGTTAAATACACCTTCCCATATACCATTGAACATAATTATGACAATTGGCGCATGCCAACTATTGATGAACTCAAAACTCTTTATGATGCTGATAAAGGATATGAATCTCTATGTGGTTTGAAGGTAAAAATAGTTTCGGCAATTGAACTCACCTGTGCATGGGTCTGGACATCGGAAATGAAATTTATTTCAGCCGGATTTTTTAATTTTCACCGGGGATACTCGTCTACCGACAGAATTGGAAAATATAAAGCTTACAGAGTTTTGGCGGTGCGTGATCTGGAATAAAACAAATATTATCTAAAAAGAATTATAGATTTTAGGATAATATATATCAAGCTTTGGATAGATTGAGTGTCAAAATACACAATTTTATCAGGAAGTTGCTTGTTTTTGACTTTACAAATTTGATTGTGGAATATGAGTTTTATTAATTCATCTAAATATTCAAAAATACGAAAGGAGGTAGAAAAAAACATTTTATTCAATAATTTCATTATAATTTTTAACATTTAAATCAAGGAGTTTTATTATGAAAAAAGGATTAATTCTTGCTACAGCTTTTTTGTTTACCATGGTACTTTTTATGGGCTCTTCTGTTACCGAAACCCAGGCAAAAACAACTTTTGTAACAATTGGAACTGGTGGTATTACAGGTGTTTACTATCCAACAGGTGGCGCAATTGCCAAAATTGTTAACAAAAAAAGAAAAGAGTATGGTATTCGCTGCACAGTTGAATCAACAGGTGGTTCTGTCTTTAATATCAATGCTATTATGGCAGGAGACCTTGAATTTGGTGTTGCCCAGTCTGATCGTCAGTATCAGGCAACAAAAGGACTTGCTGACTGGAAAGATAGAGGCCCTCAAAAAGATCTTCGTGCAGTATTTTCCATCCATGCTGAAACAGTTGACCTTATTGCAGCTGTAGATGCCAATATTAACAGCCTTGCCGATCTTAAGGGCAAGAGGGTGAGTATTGGGAATTTTGGTGCAGGATTTCGCCAGAATGCTATTGATGCTCTTAAAGCAAATGGACTTGACTATGAAAAAGATTTTCATGCTGAAAGTTTAAAAGCTGCTGAGCAACCGGGACTTATCCAGGATGGAAGAATTGATGCTGCTTTCTATACTGTTGGACATCCTTCAGGATACTACAAAGAAGCAACTGCGGGAACACGAAAGGTGAAATTTGTCCCAATTGGAAACACTGACAGTCTAATTGCTAAATATCCCTATTATGCAAAAGCTGCAACATTGATGAAAAATTATCCGGGTGCTGCCAATACAGAAGATTCAATCCCAACATTTGGTGTAAAAGCAACCTTTGTTACATCAGCAAAAGTACCTGATAAAGTCGTCTATGCAATTGTAAAAGAGGTGTTTGATAATTTTGAAGATTTCGCAAAACTACATCCTGCCTATGCCGGTCTTACAAAAGAGGCTATGCTGACAGGTCTTTCTGCTCCTATTCATCCAGGTGCAATGAAATATTATAAAGAAGTAGGTTTAAAATAGTTTTAATTGTTTAATTGTGCTTTCATATTAATCTGGCATGGGAAAAGATGCACTATCTTTTCCCATGCTGTTTAAAATCAGGTGAATTATGAGCAATACAGAAATTGAGGAAATTGACGATGGTCTGGAACGTGCCAGAAAAATGGCAAAAGAGGAAGAGGGAATTGGGCGGCGGCCTGAAGGATTTTCAAAATGGGTGATTCCAACCATTGCTGTAATATGGAGCCTGTTTCAATTGTCCATAGCAAGCTGGCTTATTCTTGATTCTACCTATATAAGAGCAATTCATCTTGGTTTTGCCTTATTAATTGTCTATTTAAACTATCCCTTTTTCAAAAAACCAAAATTTGGCCTGAAATTTTTATCAGCTACAAATAGAATTCCAATTTTTGATTATATTATTGGTATTACAGCATGTCTTGCAGCTTTATATATCATGCTTGATTATGTTGGAATGAGCACACGTCACGGGGCTCCTATCCAGCGGGACATAATAATCGGCATTGCTTTAACAATTCTTCTTCTTGAAGCTGCAAGAAGAGTGATAGGGCCGGCTCTTCCAGTTATTGCAATATGTTTTTGCACTTATGCTTTCTTAGGTCCTTATATGCCGGATCTCATTGCTTTTAAAGGAGTATCCCTTAATCGTTTTGTAGGGCAGATGACCATGTCCACAGAAGGTATTTATGGTATTCCCCTTGATGTCTCTGCAACAATAGTTTTCCTGTTTGTACTTTTTGGTGCAATGCTGGACAGGGCAGGGGCAGGAAAATATTTTATCCGGCTTGCCTTGAGTCTCCTTGGTGGTTTTAAAGGCGGTCCTGCAAAGGCTGCCATCTTTGGAAGCGGTCTTACCGGCATGGTGTCAGGTTCAAGTATTGCAAATATTGTTACCACAGGAACCTTTACCATTCCCATGATGAAAAAGGTAGGATATCCTGCAACTAAAGCTGCTGCTGTTGAGGTTGCAGCAAGCACTGATGGACAGCTTGCACCTCCTATTATGGGAGCTGCTGCCTTTATTATAGCCGAATATGTTAACGTTCCCTATGTGGAGGTTATTAAAGCTGCGGCAGTTCCAGCTTTTGCTTCCTATGCAGCACTCTTTTATATTACACACATTGAAGCATCAAAACTTGGTTTAAGAGGTCTTGCAAAAAGTGAGCTACCTCTTTTTTTTAAGACTCTTATTGGTGGAATTCATTTTATGATTCCAATTGCACTTCTATTATATGAATTGGTAATTGTGAGACATTCACCAGAGCTTGCTGCATTCCATGCCATATGGCTTATGGGGCTTATAATGCTGTTCCAGGAACCTGTAAAGGCATATATTGCAAAACAGCCGATTGGTCCTGCAATAAAGCAGGCAGTTGTTAATATTTTTGGTGCCTTTGCCTCGGGAGCACGCAACATGGTTTCTGTGGCACTTGCAACGGCAGCAGCAGGGATAATTGTTGGTGTTGTAGCTCTTGGACTTGGAGGGCTTATTACTGAAATTATTGATGTTGTTTCAGGGGGTAATATATATTTGATGCTTGTCATTACTGCTATTGCAAGTCTGATTATCGGCATGGGACTTCCAACCACAGCAACTTATATAGTCATGGCATCTTTAACTGCACCCGCAATTGTTACCATAGCAGGTGCCCAGGATTGGTTTGTACCATTAATGTCAGCACACCTCTTCTGTTTTTATTTTGGAATTCTTGCAGATGATACACCTCCTGTCGGTCTTGCCGCCTATGCTGCTGCTGCCATTGCAAAATCGCCGCCCATTGCCACGGGGCTCCAGGGATTCATGTACGATATTAGAACGGCAATCCTGCCATTCATGTTCATATTTAACTCTGATTTGATTTTGCATAATATTAATTCATGGCCCCAGGCAATTTTGATATTTTTAATGGCATGCATTGGTAATTTTGCTTTTGCTTCGGCAACTCAAGGGTGGTTTGTGGCTGGAAATAAAATATGGGAAGTTCCTCTGTTTTTAAGTGTTACACTTTGTGCCATGAGGCCTGATTTAATAGCTTCACTTGTGGGACTGCCACATGACCAGAGATATTATATTTACCCTGTCGCACTTCTTATTTTTGGCCTTCTCTATTTAATGCAGAGACCAAGAATGCCTAAAAAAGGAATTGCCAAAACTGCTGAAGAGGCTTTTGGCAAAACTTAATATTTAATGAAAGAATCCAAGCTAACCGCCTGGATTCTTTCATGTTGTGTTGCGTGGCAAAAAATCAGATCCGCCGATTTCTGCCCTTTAGGGTAGATGACGGTTAGAAAAAAGGAAAATAAATTGGATAATATTAAAAAAATTCTGGTTCCCCTTGAGTTCACTGAATTTTCACAAGGTGTTTTTAATTGCGCTGTTCAGATGGCTATGAGCAATGATGCGAAAATTATTGTTCTAAGCATAATCAATTCAAGAGATATTCAATCAGTGGAAAGTATTGTTTCCATGGGTTATGATGTTGATGCTGAACACTATGTTAAAAAGATAAAAAATGACAGAAAGAGGCAGCTTAATAAAATGGCAGATGAAGCCGAAATTGACAAAGATAAGGTTAAAATCATTTTTAAAACTGGAAAACCTGTTGATGAAATTTTAAAGGCCATCGAAAAAGAAGTGCCTGATCTTGTTGTTATGGGTACAAGGGGACGTGGCAGTCTGGAAAATAGTATTATGGGTTCTGTGGCTGGTAAAGTTTTTAAAAAATCTCCTGTAAATGTTTTATCCCATAGGAATAAGACGGTTCAAAAAAGTTTGATAACAAAGCTTAATCTTTAAATTTTTACATAGCATTAGTAAGTGTTTTTTATCAGAAAAAATATAAACAAGACCCCACATGCCTGAAATATTATCATTTGACTGGAAAAAAGGGTGCTGGTCACCCTGGCAAATAATCATGTGTTTGATTATGGACTTGATGCATTTAAAGACACCCTTGATGTTTTAACGCAAAACCATATTCAATGGACTGGTGCCGGAATGTCAATTAAAGAGGCTGCAACCCCTCTTGAATTGGAAGTCAATAATATTAAAATTACCATTGTAAATTTCAGCGAAGGAGAAGATCTAACAACAGCAGGAGAAAACCCCGGTGTCATTGAATGAGTAAAAATGGATAAAATAAAAACAATTGCAGGAACAGACCCCTTGGGAGGATTTACCTATAATCTTGATTTTTCCCTTCCTTTTATAGCTGTAGCCATCCATGCTGGACATCATGTTTCAGAGGAGCTGCTTTGTCATATGGCACTTGATTCTAATCAGCGAAAATTTGAGGAAGATACAGGCACTGACCTGATGATAAAGGACCTTGGTAATGCAGTATGGGCTCTTGAATCACGGGCTGTCTATGATCTGAACCGTTCCCGGGATCTGACACTGCCGCTTACCCCTGAAAGATTTTGGGGCACCCGGGTTTATAATACATCACCAACGCCTCAAATGAACAAAAAAAGTTTAAGAAATTATGACGCTTTTTACAGTTTTATGGAAACCAGTATTAATTCTATACTGGATCGCTTTGGTTTATGTATTGTATACGATATCCACTCCTATAATATTTCACGTCAACAGGCCAAAGGGATTGAATCTCCCCCTGTTTTCAATCTTGGATCAGCTCTTTTGAATAAATCAAAATGGGGAAAAATCATTGAATTATGGTTGGAACAGCTGGGTGCCATATCTTTACCCGGGATAAAGACAATAGTGGCTGAAAATCATGTGTTTTCTGGTAAGGCAGAGTTCTGCAGGCGGATTTCCAGTATGAATCAGCGGATTCTTGTTCTTCCCACTGAAATATCCAAGGTGTATATGGATGAAATAAAAGGTGTTGTTTATCCAGATATCATTTTGTCTCTTAAAAAGGGATTGCAAAATGCCATTTTATCCCATATCAAACAGTTCTAAGTGCTTAAAATAAATTTTTTAAACTTGAAACGGCATCATGGAAAATGTGGCTGGAAAAGTTTTTAAAGATCTAAAATTGATTTTTTTTGTGAGGTGTAATGAAAAAACAGTTTAAAGCTTCATGTCCCATGGACTGCACTGATCTTTGCAGATTTCTTGTAACTGTGGATAGTCAAAAAGTTGTTAAACTTGAAGGTGATCCCGGTCATCCTGTAACAAAAGGTTTTATATGCAAAAAGGGCAGGGCGCTTCTTTCAAGGATGTACCATCCTGAAAGATTAATTCATCCCCTGATAAAAAAACTGACAAAAAAAGGGAATAAATTTATAAAAATTTCCTATGATGAAGTATTTGAGATAATAGAAAAACAACTTTTGTCCATTAAAAAAGAGTATGGCACAAAAGCCATATTAAATTATACAAGTGATGGATATGGCGGTATCAAGAACAGAATTCAAAATATCTTTTTCAATTGTTTTGGAGGTGTTACACAACCTGAAGGAAGTCTTTGCTGGGGTGCCGGAATTGCTGCTCAGCAATATGATTTTGGCAGCCCAAAGGGACATTTCCCAGATGATGTTTTAAATGCGCAAACCATTTTTATATGGGGAAGAAATCCAAAATACACCAGTATACATTTATATAAACTGCTGAAACAGGCTCAAAAAAAAGGAAGTGACGTTATTGTTATTGATCCGATAGAAACTGCCACTGCCAGGGCATTTGATAAATATGTCAGGATCAATCCCTCAACAGATGCAGCCCTGGCTCTTGCCATGGCAAATATAATTATTGAAAATAATCTTCATGATATTGGGTTTATTGAAAAAAATGTTATCGGATTTAAAAGGTTTAAAGCATATGCATCTTCTTTTACTCTAAAAAAAAGTGAACAGATTACCGGCATTGATAAAAAAAGTATTAAAACCATGGCATTGCAGTATGCAAAGGCAAAAAGAGCATCAATTTATATCGGGTTCGGCATGCAGCGCTATCATAACGGGGGGAACACAATAAGATGTATTGATGCCCTTGGAGCAATAACAGGAAAAATAGGAAAAAAAGGGTGTGGTGTTAATTATGCTGCAAAATCCATCAGTCCATATCTTAATGACTTATACAAAAAAAGCCGGATTCATGCTTTAAACAAGAGGTGTTTTACTGTGGGAAATCTTGGAAAATTTCTTAAAACTGTACAAGACCCACCAGTTAAAGCCATCTTTGTTGCAGGAGCAAACCCTTTAACCCAGGGCCCTGATATAAAACATACAAGAAAAAATTTTGCAGCAGTAAAATTTAAAGTTGTTTTTGATCATTTTATGACAGATACGGCACAACAGGCAGATATAGTACTTCCTGCAGCATCTGTATTTGAACAGGATGATCTCTTTTCAACTTCCATGTATTCTCCTGTGTTAAATTATTCTCAAAAGTCAGTTGATCCTCCTGAAGATGTTATACCTGAGTTTGAGTTTTATCTGAAACTTGCCCAAAAGCTTGGAATGAAGAATCTTGGATTTAAAACTTCTAAAGAGTATCTTGAAAAAAGTATAGAGCCGCTGTTACAAAAGCTTGGCAAAGAATCTGTTTTACTGGATGATCATATAACTGAAGAGTATTTAAGAATCAAACAAAATGATATACCCTGGAAGGATAGAGTGTTTGATACCCCTTCCGGCAAGATTGAACTTTACAGTGAAAAAGCATTACAGGACGGGCTTTCCCCACTGCCTGCCTTTATTGCACCATCCAGGGCAGATGAAATGTATCCTCTACGGCTTTTAACCTGCCACACAATTGATTCCATGCATTCCCAGGGGTTTGCCTTTAATAATAACAAACCCGTGGTTTATTTGAACCGGAAAACAGCTCAAAAGTTTAATCTACAAGATAAATCTCTGGTCTATGTCAAAGGAATTAATTCAAAAATAGAGGCGTACTTATACATAGATGAAGCCATTTGCGACAACACCGCTTTTATTTACCAGGGTTTCTGGCATAAAAGCGGTGCTGTAAATTTTCTGACCCAATCAATTACTTCAGATATGGGCAAACAGGCAGCCTATTATGACAGCTTTGTTACCTTAGAAAAAACAGATTGATCTATTCAACCCTGTGCCAGGTCTGGGTTCTGAAGAAAAAGGCAATATAGCCTCTTACCATGAGTTTGCCCTCTTCAATCCATAATTTACAATCATAGACTTTTCCATTTTTAGGATCCAGGATGGTTCCACCTTCATACTTTTCACCATCTTGAACCATATCCTCTATAATGATCATTCCTTTTGTGAGCTGATCTTTTCTCGGATCATCATCTGCACATTTATCACATACTGGATCAGGATCTTCTCCTGGTTTTCTGAATAGCTCTTTTATCTGGCCAAAATATTTCCCCTCTTTTTCATAAATTTCTACAATGGATTTTGGCTCTTTTGTTTCATCATCAATGGTTTTCCATTTTCCAACAATGGAAGTATCCTGTGCAAAGCAAAAAGAGATAAAGCATAGAGAAAAAAGAAGAGGTACGATTAAAAGCTTAAGTATTAGTTTCATGATTTGTCTCCAATTTAATTTTAATGTTGTATATGCAAATTAACGGTTTTCGGTCAAGCCCTAATTAAACAAGTTAAAATGAAATTCATATTATTCTTTTAAAAATCATTTATGTTTTACTTTTATATAGACGATGTTCACTGTTTGTCAAACCAAAATCATTGTAAACTGGATATTTAGCATAAGGAGTTTATGTTTACCCGTACTGGATGTTTATCTCCCGATGGTTTTTTTATTATCCCGGCAGGAACCAAGATAAGACTCAGACCTGAGCGTTATGATACATTCAGGTCTGGTGACGAGTTGAAACAGTTGCTCTCGACGTCATGCCTCCGTAGATGTTAAAACCCGGTGAAAGTTTCACCTTCACTCCTGTCTCTGTTGAATTTGCCCTGAAAGCAGCTTGTTGTAATAATGTATGAAAAAACATTTTGGCAAATTCTAAAAAAAATTTAATGGTGGATATATCTCCAATAAAAAACATTCTGGCAGATTTTTCCTGAATCAATTATATTTTCACCAAAGTTGATTTATTGAAAATCCTTTACAGATATTAGAAAGATTGATACTGAATTCATCATCCAGGTCTTATTTGTCTGGTCGGATATCATTCAAAATTTACAAGATACATTGATCTGCACAATTATTTGTTACGCAAGAAAGGAAACCAATTGACAGACAAAAAGAAAAAATCGGAAGAAAACAAAAAGGCAAAAGATATTCGCCAAGAATATTCTGTTGTGGTTGGTTCTATTTATTACATCCGTTGTAAAAATAGTATTTAAATGCTTAGTTTAAATGAAAAATTGCATAATTAAAACTGTTTTGTCCGAAGTAAATACATATTGAGGTAATTATTATGAACGAAGAGATTAAAGCTATAGCTGAGCTTGCAAAAATGACAGATAAAGCATTGGATTGTGCCAGAGAAGTCGGTGGTTTTATATCAAAATTTATTGTTGGGCCACTGGAGCAAGGCATGGGGATCTTTGAAGACAAACTAAAGTACATGCGTTGGGAAAGACAGATCGCTCTGATTGATAAGGTCAACAAAAAAATGTCCGAAAGAGGCCTTGATGAACCGACACAAGTAGTTCCGATGAAGATAACCATTCCGCTACTTCAAGCAGCATCCATGGAAGAGGAAGACAATCTACAGGAGTTATGGGCCAACCTCCTTGTTAACGCTGCCGATAAGGAATGTAATGTTGACATAGTACATAGCTTCATTTCAATTTTAAAAGAACTGACTTGGTTGGACGCTCAGATACTTGATACGATTTATTCATTCAATGAGAATGTCCAGATATGGACATGGAAACTTCCTGATGAAGTTGTTACCGAAGACCCAAAATCCAATTTTTGTACACCATTAGAGGAAGAAACTTTCTCACTTGAGGTGTTATGCAGATTAGGCTTACTTGAGCCAATCGGTTTGATGGGTATCCGTACAGGACCTGGTGTTACTTCAGTTTTTAAAACTACATTAGGAGGAAGGTTTCATAGAGCCTGCATAAAATTTAAGAATTGAGTCCAATTTAGCTTGACACAAATTCGTGTACCCTTTCAAGGTACCAATATAAAAAACTTGAATGATTGATGCGATTTCTCAGTTAAGGTTAATCCTTATGGGAATAGTCATAAGATGCTCAAAGTATCAATGATATCAGTTTAATCCTTAATTATTTTTTTTGATCTTACAGATCAGGTTGAGGGAATTTTGACGTTTACTACTGCCTAAAATCCGCATCATATCTGGACGGATATTGCTTAATTTTTAGTCTCCAATAAAGGTTATTTCGGTAGATTCTTTCTGAATCAATTATATTTCCAGCAAATTTGAATTGCTGAAATTTCTTTACAGGCATTTGAAATATTGATACAAATTCTTGAAGCAGAGTTTCAAATTTATCTGATCGATTATTACACAAATTTACAAGATAAAGAGATCCGTACAATTAATTGTTAAGCTTCAGGAGTATTAAAATGCCATCATGTAAAATTTGTAGAGGAATCGTTTTCGATGGTATTCATCTTTCCGATGGTGGGTTGCTCCACAAATCTTGTTTGGAATCTATTCAGGGTAAGGAACTGAAAATTAGAAACAAGATATATGAACAGCAAGGGAGATTGAGCAAATTGAGGCGAGAATTTGAAAGACGTAAAAAATTAATATTTAAAATTGTATCTATATTTTCAAAACCTGACGTCGATATTGTCGATATTGAAAGGAAAATCTCAATCCTTGAGAAGAATATTGAGCAATTGTTCGAGAATTTGCACCCCTTGCAAACCAAAACCGCTACACTTTACGATTACTTTCTTACATATCCACCAGATTGGGAAGCAAGAAGAAAACAAATAGTAGAAAGAGAGGGTAATAAATGTAGTGACTGTGGAAACTGGCGGCACCTTCATTTACACCATCTAAAGCCTTTATCTAAGGGTGGCAGTAACAAAATATCAAACTTGGAGTTGCTATGTGAAAAATGTCACTCAAAAAAACATGGTGGTCGAAATTTCTCTGGCGATTTGAACAGTTCAGAGACAGCTTTTTCCAAACGCGTAGCAAATATTCGCTATGCTATTGCAAATGGTAAGCTAATTAAGTTTGGTTATAAGAAATATAAAGATAAAAGCTATAAACAAAGAACTGTTAAGCCTGCTAAACTTGTTATTCTTGACCATATTAGAAACACTGGATCAACTCTTTGTGTTCATGGTTATTGTGAACTTCGAAAAGCAAGGCGCACATTTGCATTAAAGCGAATGAGAGGTTTAAAGGTTGAAAACCGAATACAAGGGTTCAAACCAAATTCAAAATCATCATCAGATACTAACAAATTTAAAAAGCCAACATCCACTAAAAAAATGGCTAAGCCTAAAAAAAAGCCAACACCCACTAAAAAATTGGTTAAGCTTAAAAAGAAGACACAATTTGAAGATATGTGTGACCAATTAGAGCAGCATGATATAGAAAATTTGAAATTAATGGAGTAACAGATGCAGTTATGCTTTAAATACAATCGGCGGCACCTGAACTCTACAGTTAAAGTTCAACTTTATTCTCTGACAACGTTAATCAAAGGCATTCTTCCGCATTATTTTTTTTAATATAAAAATTTGATTTCACTGGAAGCCCTTCCGGGATATCGTAGGGGGTAGATACAGGTGGTTTGCAATATCCAACCAGCGTTAGAAAGGCAGCCATCCTGGAACAGATAAAAGCAGAAAGCTTTACGGTAAATATCCAAATTATCAAAAAAATTATATGAGTCTAATTTAAAGATTCTCAAGTTTTACAACAGGGTTCTCCTTTAAATATTCCAATCTGTTTAAACCGTTAATATAGGCAAGGGCACTTGCTGTAATAATATCAGGATCTGCACCTTTTCCAAGGGCTATAATTCCATCTTCCTGAAGACGGACAGTTACTTCACCCTGGGCATCTGTGCCCTCTGTTAAAGCTGATATGGTAAATCTTAAAAGTTTAGATTTGGTACAGGTTAATTTGGATATAATATTATATACCGCATCTATAGGACCATTTCCCTCCAATGCACCTTGAACTGGCCTTCCATTGATATTAAGTTTTACACTTGCCGTAGGTAAAACAGTATTTCCGGATAATACATGGATATATTCAAGGCTAAAAACTTCAGAACTTCTTAATACACCTTCGTTTATCAAAGCTTCAATATCTTCATCAAGTATATTTTTTTTTCTGTCTGCAAGATGTTTGAATTTTTTAAAGACTATATCCAACTCTTCTTTGGAGAGGTTATATCCCATTTCCAGAATATGTGAATTAAGTGCATGACTTCCTGAATGCTTTCCAAGAACAAGATTATTTTTGTTTAGACCAATGGTTTCAGGTTTCATTATTTCATAGGTCATGGGGTTTTTCAATATACCATCCTGGTGAATTCCTGCTTCATGGGCAAAGGCATTGGCTCCCACCACAGCTCTGTTAGGCTGGATCAACATACCGGTTATCATGCTGACAAGACGGCTTGTGGGGTAAATTCTTGTAGTATCAATGGATGTCGTATAGGGGAAAAAATTGGGTCGTGTATGTAATGCCATGACAACTTCTTCAAGGGAAGTGTTGCCGGCTCTTTCTCCAATACCGTTTATGGTGACTTCAACCTGTCTTGCTCCAGCTTGTATGCCTGACAGAGTATTGGATGTGGCAAGTCCAAGATCATTATGGCAGTGAACACTTAATACAGCTTTGTCCATATTTGGTGTATTAGTTTTTACATATTTTACAAGTTCTTCAAATTCTTCAGGAATGGCATATCCAACAGTATCAGGAAGATTAATTGTAGTGGCGCCTGCATCAATTACAGCCTCAAATACCCGGCACAAAAAATCCTTGTCTGATCTTGAACCATCTTCTGCTGAAAATTCCACATTATCTGTAAAAGAGGCAGCAAATTTTACTGATTCAACAGCTCTTTCAAGAACTTTATCAGGTCCCATATCAAGTTTGTATTTCATGTGCAGTTCAGATGTGGCAATAAATGTATGAATTCTTGGATTAACAGCGTCTTTGATGGCTTCCCATCCAAGCTTGATATCATTTTCATCAGCTCGGCAAAGTGCCGCAACCTGGGAAGTTTTCAGGGTTTTGGCAATGGCTTGAACTGCTTTAAAATCACCTTCTGATGCTGCAGGAAACCCGGCTTCCATAACATTGACACCCAGTTTTTCAAGCTGGGTGGCAATGCGCAGTTTTTCAGCCTGATTCATGGAAGCTCCGGGAGATTGCTCCCCGTCCCTTAATGTTGTGTCAAAAATAATAATTTCGCTTTGTTGTTTCATGATTATTTACCTTAATATTTAAAATTTCTTGTTAATAATTTAGATGTGTATTAGTTCTGAGTTCTGTGTATTGAGAGGTAAGGGTTAAAATAGTGTTCCCTCACATCTCAAGATTCACCACTCATCTCATTATCCAATGAAAGCTTATATTGGAAACTGTCAGCCAAAGCCTGCCAGCTTGCTTCAATAATATCTTCTGAAACACCAATGGTGGAAAAAATATTATTTTCATCCCTTGATTCAATAAGAACACGAACCTTTGATTGAGTCCCATCCATTCCATCAATGACACGAACCTTAAAGTCCACAAGGTGCATGTCTTTTATTTGCGGATATATGGTGGAAAGTGCCTTTCGCAGCGCATTATCCAGTGCACTGACAGGTCCGTCTCCTTCTGCTGATGTTATTTCAGTTTTATCATCCACCCTTATTTTTATCATGGCATGGGAATAACAGGGGCGTTCCTTGTCTTTTTCCACCACAACCCTGAAAGATTCAAGTTCAAAATGGGGAACAAACTGATCAGTGAGTTTTTCCATGATAAGTTTTAACGATCCTTCGGCAGCATCAAATTCATACCCATAATTTTCCAGCTCTTTGATACTGGATACTATTTGATGTTTGCTAAGGCCTTTTTCACCAAGGCTTACCCCGAGTTCTTTTGCCTTATATTCAATATTGCTTTTGCCGGATTGTTCAGAAACAAGAACACGTCGTTCATTTCCAATAAGTTCAGGAACGATATGTTCATAGGCGTTGGGATTTTTAATAACAGCACTTACATGGACACCACCCTTATGGGCAAAAGCACTTTTACCAACAAATGGTCTTGAATTCACAGGAGGAACATTGGCTGTTTCAGAAACAAAACGTGAAAGATTTACAAGGTTTCCAAGGTTTTGATCAGTGATGCAATCCTGATTCATCTTAAGGGCAAGAATGGGTATGACAGCAGTAAGGTCAGCATTACCGCATCGTTCACCATAACCATTGATAGTACCCTGAACCATGGTAGCTCCTGCATGTACAGCCATTACAGAATTTGCCACTGCCATGGCACCATCATTATGTGTATGAATTCCAAAAACAAGTTCAGAATTGTCTTTAACCTGAAGGTCACACGTAAAATGTTTGATTACCTCTTTTGTGATGGTTTCAATATCACAGGGCAGGGTGCCGCCATTGGTATCACACAGAACCAGGCATCTTGTTCCGCCTTTAAAGGCTGCTTCAAGAGTTTTTAAAGCATAATCAGGGTTGGCTTTATAACCGTCAAAAAAATGTTCTGCATCATAGATAACCTCAAGGTCATGATTAAAAAGATATTCTATACTCTCTTCTATCATGGAAAGATTCTCTTTTTTGGATGTTTCCATTATTGATTCCACATGAAGATCCCAGGATTTTCCAAAAATTGTTATAACTGGAGCCTTGCTGTTAATTAATGCCTGAATATTTGTATCTTCCCTGCAGGTTTTTCCTGGTCGCCGGGTTGAACCAAAAGCTGTCAATTTTGCCTTTTTAAATTCTATTTTTTTTGCAAGTTCAAAAAAATGACTGGCTCCTGGATTTGATCCTGGCCATCCTCCTTCAATGTAATGAATACCTGCATCGTCAAGACGTTTTGCAATTTTCACCTTGTCTTCAGGAGAAAAGAATATGTTTTCTCCCTGCATGCCATCCCGCAGTGTAGTATCATACAAGAGAACTTTTTTTTGTGTTCCTGTTTTTTGGTACATGATTTTGTTTTCCATATCTTGTTTAATTATTATTTCATCTATTTTCTATTTTCCCGTGTCAGTGCTATTGTTCCTGTGGATGCAATCTCAATTATTCCCATGGGTTTTAATAAAGAGATAATAGCATTATGTTTATCAGGGTTCCCTGACATCTCTATGGTATAATGTAAATGTCCGACATCAACGATTTTGCACCTGAAAATATCAACAATTCGTAATATTTCAGCTCTTTTTTCAAGCTGTGCATTTACTTTGATCAAAGTTAATTCTCTTTGAACATATTTTTTGTCTGTCAGATCATTGACTGTAATCACATTGATAAGTTTGTTGAGCTGTTTTTTTATCTGATCAATAATGTGGGGTTCACATCTTGTCACCATTGTAATTCTTGATATTTCAGGTTCTGTTGTGTTTGCCACACTCAAAGAGTCAATATTAAATGCCCGGCTTGAAAAAAGTCCTGCTATTCTTGAAAGAACCCCTGGTTCATCATCTACAAGAATAGAAAGCAAATATTTCTCTGTTTTCATAATTTTATATCCTTATTTTATAACCTTTTCCTAAATATTTGAC
>JAQIBP010000104.1 GCA_027858995.1 Deltaproteobacteria bacterium
GGGCAGGCTCTGAGGCGCTTATCTACTTGATATTAAATGGTTTGTTGAGCAGAGGCTAAATGATTCGTGATAGAAAGCCATGAATATTAGGGGGAATTACAGTCCATGAAAATCCGTGATTATTTGGTCATAAGGTTTGCCCTCCACATGGTAATGGGTGAAGTAAGTAATGGTCAGTATAAAAATAAAAGTTTTTTTCATGGGTATCCTCCTTAAAATTGCATAAGATATATTAAATATTAATTTATTATCCTGTTTGTGTTATAAGAGCAGAGTTAATAAAAATTCAATGAATATTTGACTCTATTGCAAGCTGTCAAAATTTGTGGAGCCAGAGGTTTATAAAATAATGACAAAATATAATATTGCGATTAATGGATATGGCAGGATTGGCCGGTGTGTCCTGCGGGCATTGTATGAGTCCAAAAAATTTTACGAAAAATTCAATCTGATTGCCATTAATGAAATTGCTGATATGGAAACTATTTACCATGTAACAAAGTTTGACTCTACCCATGGCAGATTTCCCATGCCGGTTAAAAATGGTCAAAACACCCTGAAGATTGGAAACGATCAGATAAAGGTATTCCATGAAAAGAACATTGAAAACCTTCCCTGGGAAAAACTCGGCATTGATGTTGTTCTTGATTGCACTGGATTCTATAATGACAGGCAGTCTGCTATGCAGCATTTGAAATCAGGAGCAAAAAAGGTGATTTTTTCCCAGCCCGCAGAAGATGAAATGGATGCCACAATAGTATATGGTGTGAATCATCAGGCATTAAAAAAAGAACACTCCATTATTTCAAATGCTTCATGCACAACCAATTGTGTTATTCCGGTTCTTCATGTAATAGACAATGCCTTTGGGATTGAAAGCGGATCCATCACAACCATACACTCTGCAATGAATGATCAGCCGGTTATTGATGCCTATAACTCTGATTTAAGGAAAACCCGTTCTGCCCTTCAGTCAATTATTCCTGTAAACACAGAACTTGAAAAGGGCATAACCAGAATTTTACCATCCATGGCAGACAAATTTGAATCACTTGCAATCAGAGTTCCCACCATAAATGTTTCAATTATGGATATTGCTCTTGTGGTAAAAACTGATATAGATGCTCATGAAGTAAACAATATACTGATAAGAGCATCAGAGAATGAATTAAAGGATATAATGGGTGTAACAGATGAAAATCTGGTTTCCTGTGATTTTAATCATGATGCCCGCTCTTCAATTGTTGATCTTCACCAGACCCGGGTGAGCAGAGGCAGACTTATCAAAATCCAGGCCTGGTTTGATAATGAGTGGGGATATTCCAATAGAATGCTGGATACAGCTATTGCTGCATTTGAAGCAAAATAAAGCTTTTTTATGTGGCAAGCGCAATAAGTTTTTTTGTAACTTCTTTTAACTCTTCTGGTATTTTTGTAATATCATCAAAAGGTCTTTCACCAGTTCTGTCTGAATTTGCAATTTCATCGTGTTCAGGGATAAAGCCGAGAATTTTATAATCCGGCATACTCTCTTTTATCAATTGTTCATCTTCTCTGGATCTGACCCTGTTGCCCAGTACAACAATATTTTTAATTCCAATATCTGTGCCGAGTTTTTTTATTTTATCTGCAGCAACACGGCTTCTATTGCCAGGGTTTACAACAATAATAAGGGCATCCACAGAGCCTGATGTTGCCCGTCCAAGATGTTCAATACCAGCTTCCATATCCATGACAACTACTTCATTGCGGGCCAGTACAAGGTGATTCATCAAGGCTTTCAGGATAGTTGATTCAGGACAGAGACATCCTGTGCCACCTTGTTGTACTGTTCCCATTACAAGTAGTTTTACCCCGTCTTTTTCAATGGAAAAGCGATCCGGGATATCATCAACTTTTGGGTTCAGAGTAAAAAAACCACCCATAGTGCCAGGTTTTGCTCCTGTCCTCTCGGCAATAAGATCAGACAGCTCTGAAACAGGGGTGATAGGTTGTGATTCATCAATACCAAGACCAGCAGCAAGGTTGGCAACAGGGTCTGCATCTATGGCAATAACTTTTGTATTTTTATCAGAGGCTGCAATGGCTCTGGCTATCAAAGAAGTGATTGTTGTTTTTCCAACTCCGCCTTTACCGCCTATGGCAATTTTTAAACTCAAAATAATACTCCTATTTTATTTGTACTAATATCTTTCCCTTGTCATCCAATAAAAAGATTTCATAGCTCTGTTTTTCTGCAAGGGCAATCAGGTCTTCTTTTATAATTGCCTGGACTTCATATTTTTCTTTCATGATATCTTTGGGCATTAAAAGAAAGCATTGCTGTGCAATCTCCTTTGATTTAAAACAGGGAATGAAAGTGGCTTTTGTCTCTTTATCAGTATAGCCCATAAATTGTTCACTTGATGCCCCTGGGTTTTGAACGACAATATAGAACCAGACGTCCTTGATTTTATTATTCACTCTTAAATGTTTCTCCTACAAAAAAAGCCCTTGCCCTTAATTAAAAGAGCAAAGGGCTTATGTCTGTTTATATAATTTTTATTATCAGTTTTTAATTCTGAATTAAGGTAAAATTCTCTTTATTCAAAATTAAACATCCAAAAATTCAAAATTATTAAATGTCAAGCCATGAATCAGAGTAGAGTGTTTCACCCATAATAACTCTATAGGTTTTTGCATAGTCCTGCATTTCTTTGTCAAGGCTTGCAATATCTGGTGTGTCACCATCCATCATGCCATAAATCAGGTCAACAATATCCTGCCGTTCACCTTTGGCAATACTGGTCTGCTGCGTATCAAGAGGATCAGCAATAACAGATTTCATACCATATTTTTCAAGCATGACCATGTAAGTCTGGTTCAGGATGCCGCGAAGGTGTTCTGGAGGTCCATTGGAAATATTGGAAAGACCACAGGTTGATTTTATACCTGGTGCAATGTCCTCAAGCATCATCTGGAAGTTGAGAAGACTCATTAACTGCTGCTGCTGGATATTAACTGGAGTGACAAGCCCATCCACCCAGATTCTTTCATTAACAATACCAGCTTCATTGGCAAAATAAAGCAGTTCAACAGCGAGTTCTGCTCTTTCATTTTCGTCTCTTGGCAGGCCATCGGGGCCCCACAGCAAGGCAACAAAATCAGCATCGTGTTCCACAGCCATTGGAACCATTTTTTCATATCTTTCAGTTCTTGCCATGATTGAATTGATAATATGAGGCTTATCAGCAGGTTTACAGACTTTAAGTCCTGCCTCAATTGCATCAATGTTTGAAGAATCAAGAAGCAGAGGCATGCCGGGAACTGCTTCCTGGACAACATTGACAACCCATGGCATTAATTCTGTTCCAAACTTTTTTGCAGGTCCAAGGTTGATGTCAATGTAATCCATGCCAAGTTCTTTCTGTTTTAAAACCTCTTTTTGGATGGGTTCAGGATTACGTTTGGCTGGATCTGCTTCTTTGAACTCTTTTCCAATAATGGTGGAAATGACATTCAGACTTTCACCAAAAAGTATCATGTTTTCTTCCTTTAATTAATATGTTTAATTTATAAGCCAGGGCTGCGGTTTTAAGTTACCATTAACCCTGGCTTTCAATTACTTAGTGTTCTACTGCTTAGTCTTGAGGAATGCTGCCAGATGAGCCGCTTCCCTTGGACCGACTGTAATAGTCCATCCTGGAAGTTCCTCTTCAATATCACCTGCAATTGCAGCAGCATAACCTGGAATAATAAGTTCAGTATGTTTTACCTTATCCATTATTCCACACTTTTTAACAAACAAGCCTACATCATCACCGCCAAATTTTCCGGCAGCCCAGGCAGTCAGAACAGAAAGACCTTCAGAGTCTTTGACCAGCAGCCATGAAGGTACTTTACTTGCTTCAACTTCCCCTGAAACAATAAAATAGGTCAATGCAAAGTTTGTTGTAACAAGCACTGGAGAATTCTCATCAGGATTACCGATCTCAAAAATACCTTCAGTTACTGTCATAGGTCTTTGCGGATCAGTAAAGATGTTGAGTCTTTCAAGTAGCAGCGGGAAGAGTGATTCTGATGTAAAATCAGACATAACAACAATTCCGCCGTATTTAGCAACAAACATTCCAGCAATAAGGGTTTCCATATCAAGGTTGGAAGCCATTTCACTTGGAAAAGTAATTGTTGGAAAACCAAGAGCTTTGTTGGAAGCTTTGAGAGCTGCCCGTCTGATGGCAACCTGATCTTCAAGAGCCTGTTTGATCTCTCTTGCACCTGAATCAAGTACAAGATCTTTAAGTCCCATTTCGGTCAGTTTTTCTGTAAGGGCCTGAAGCGCATCAACAGAATCAGCTTTTACTGCAAGGGGAAGATCATTCTCTTTTGCAAGAACACCCATGTCGTCAGCATTATCAGCAGTTGCTGCATATAAAAGAGGTCGTTTAAAGCCTGCTTTTTCAACACCGGCTTTCATGACATCCAAATCGTCAGTCATCAGAACAAGGTTGAATTCAGATTCTTTGGCTATCTTTTCAGCAACTGAAGCAAATGCATCAGCACCGTTTCCAGCATCTTTAATTGCAAGAAGCTCAGGTCTTAGATTAAGACCCACACGTTCATACTGGAATGCATTATAAACTTTAAGGGTTTTGTCAAGCTCTGCTGCATCAATGTCCGAAGAGACTGTAGCTGCAAGAACAGTAGCGTTAAAAAAAGTTTTTTCATGTCTGAAAAGAACTGTTTCTCCGCCTGCTGTGGTTTTTCTGACCCCTTTTCCTAATGCAACAGGACGAATTGGAGGAGCAGATGCTTCAGCAAGCTGCTCTTTTGCTTCGTCGGAAACATAGGGGCAAGCGTCAAGTTCTGCCTTCCCTGATGCAAGATTCATTGCAAAGGCAAGGCATGTAGGGACGCCGCATTCCTTGCAATTGGTTTTGGGAAGGAGTTTAAATATTTGTATACCGGTTAATGCCATTTTTTTCTCCTTAAGATTTTATGTGAAACTTTATATGTATTTTTAAGTTTCGGATAAGGCAGGGCTCCAAATTAAATTCTGGTAAATTCTGGTGGAATTTAAGCCCTGCCTTAATATCTATATTAATTATCCAACAATTATCAAACCAGGGAATCCATGGTAAGTGCAGGATGACCTTTTTCCTGGAGGAATGGAAGAATCTCTTCTTCTGTCATACCAACAGTTTCATCGGCTATCATGTCAAAGAGATCTGGAACGCCCATATCTTTACCACGTGCTACAATACGATCCTTGAGCTCTTCTTTGAGCATCTTTGGCATCCATACCATTCTCAAGAGACCACCATCACCAAGGATAAATTTACCCTGGGTAATATTGTGTTTGGAGTGGCCAACAAATCCAGGAGAACAGGCTCCACCACCCATAACTCCTGCAAGGGTGGTGAATTTCATTCCGCAAGGTGTCTCTCCACCATAATCACGTCCAACAGTCATAACACCGTTGCAGGCAGGCAGCATGGCAGCAATACACTCGCAGCAGCCGCATGTTGTCATGGGATCAATAACCATGGAGTAGAAGTTATAATGGGTTACAGCACCCCTTGATGCCTTGTATACAAAGTCGTTAACACCTTTCCACTGACCAAGTTTTGCATCAAGACATTCGCCTTTTTCAATGGGCTGGTTAGGCCCAGTTGGATTGATTTCAAAAGCTGCTTTACAGTCCATCCAGTTGTAAGCACCGCAAAGGCCTGTTCTTTCAGGACTTACAGAACATACATGGCTTGGAGCAAAGGACTGGCACAGTGTGCATGAGTAATATGTCTCAACATTTTCATCAGTCATATCATCAACACGTGCATCACGTGTCTTGTATTCTGCTCTTGCAGTTTTTGTCAACTTGTCAACATCAGCCTTTTCAGTAAAAAGAGTGATTTGAACCTTATCCACAATTTTGGTGAAATCCTGGTGAAATTTAGCATGGAGAACCACACCAATATCTTTAAGGGTAAAGCCTTTTTCAATGGCTGCTTTACTGATTCTGACCCAGGAGATATCTCTTTGTCCAATGTGCATGATACCCTGGATATAGTTGACAAGATGATGGATTTGTCGCTCCATGATGGGCTCAAAATCAGTTTGGAACTCACGGCCTGCAATTTCAACAAATATTCCAAGTGGGAATGTTCCACCTTCTTTGATACCGTCAATATCCGGGCCTTTAACAATAACCTTGCCATCTTCAATATCACCCATTTCAGCAGATTTAACAAGCTCGGTACATTGAGTTTTTCCACCACCGCACTGTGCATGAAGATCAGCTCCTCTGACTCTTTCACCCTCAAAAGCAGGACCAAAGGCACAGGGGATTTCAATTTCAGAAACAGCAACCTTAAGACCACGCACTTCAACTGATCTCTGGCAAATTTCATCGTGGGCAACAGGTGCAACCACGTGTTCATAAGTACAAATACCAGTTGGAAGGATTTCCGGAATTTCAGTATCAGCAAGTGTTGGGAAACCCCAGTTTACACAACCTGCTGCTGCAACACCCCACTCTGTTCCTACATCACCAAGGGCATTAACAAAGGCAAAGATTCTCTCTTTGTTGTACATGAGCATTTTTCTGTAATCACCTGGGGTAACACCGCCAAATGCCATGGCTGCCCTGTTGGCAAATCCAAGGGCAAATACAGCAGAGGAGATATCAGGACCAAATGGAACAATACGTGTGTTCCAGCCAACCTGCATACCAGCTTCAAGACATTGGTCTATCACGGTTTTACCATTGTGGTTGGCAGCACAGAAGATATACAGAGATTTTTTCTGGTAATCTTCAACTATCATTTTTGCAATTTCAGCATTGGGAGCAGCGCCTACAATGGCTGCAAAACCTGGTGCCGAACCATCAACAAACTCAACACCACGTTTTCTCAAGATAGTATCATCGGCAGCCCCAACCCATTTTTTGCCGTTTTCTAGATCAGGATCTTCCTGGGCAATATAAAAATCTGGTTCATTAAGATATCTTAATGCTTCTATGATTTCATAGGAAAAGATACCAGCCATCCCGGCATCAAGCAATGGCCCAAGGAACGGAAGCCAGTTTTTAAGTTTAATATGGGGAGGCAAAAGCCCCTTTGCAAATTCCATTGGTTTTTTAAGATCTTCCAGAGTTTCAACCTTCATCCCGGTCAATGAATAGATAACCGGCAGATAGTATGCTGTGTTTGGAAATCCTACTTTTGTACTTGCATCATAGGTTGCAAGTGCTTTGTTAAGCTGACCTTCAGCTTCGGCAACTACTTTATACCCACCCTGAATGGCAGCAAATGCGATTAATTTTGACATATTATTTTCTCCTTAAATATCATTATCCTTCAAGTGCCTGACGTGACGCCATATCCATGAGAACTCTATCCCTTGCCTTATCAATACCAAGCTCTTTTCTCTTTTTATCGATATGGTCGATCATTAGCCATGCATGTTTGATTGGATCAGGTTCCACATCCCATTTGCCGCCGTAAATACCTTCAAGCTCCTTGGAGATGTAGTCATGGAAAACAGGTGCACCAGATGTTGGCAGATATCCGCCAAATACAGTATAAACACCAGATGTTACAAAATAGTGACCAATTGAAATGGCTTTTTCACTCATCCACTCAGGTGCGCTTCCTGCAGCAGGAATATCACAAAGATCAGTGCCCATGCCTCCGGCAGCAATCATCTCTGTTGCAGCAAGAAGGATTCTGGAGTTATCCACACAGGAACCAAGGTGCAGAACAGGAGGAATGCCAACTGTTTCACAAACCTCAGCAAGGCCTGGTCCACAATAAACCTGAGCTGCTTCAGGGGTGAGAAGGCCATGTATAGCAGAAGTAATGGCATCACATCCTGTTGTCAGTACCAGAACATCATTTTTAATAAGTTCTTTGATAACCTTGATATGGGTTTCATCTAACCTTGATCTGGCATTGTTACATCCAACAACACCTGCAACACCACGGATTCGACCATTAATGATATTGTCGTTCAATGTGTAGTAAGTGCCTCTAAAAGTTCCACCAAGGTGATATTGAATAGATTCAACACCAAATCCTGCAATCTGAGTGGTTTTATACTGAGGAATCATTACTTCTGAACCACGGTTTTCAAAGTTATCAATGGCCATTTTAACGATTCGTTTTGCATCATCCATTGCATAATGTTCATCAAATTCAATGTGAATAACGTTTTCTTGTTCCATCTTTGCAATGGGATGGGTTGTAATCAGATGTGTATGGAAACATTTTGCCACATTGGCAAGGTTCTGCATAACACACTGGATATCAACTACCATTGCATCACATGCGCCTGTAATGATGGCAAGTTCCTGCTGGAGGAAGTTACCCGCAGTTGGTATACCGTGTCTTTGAAGCATTTCATTAGCTGTACAGCAGATACCGCCAAGCTGAATACCCTTGGCGCCTTTTTTCTTGGCATAGTCAAGCATTTCCTGGGACTGGGCAACAGCAACAATAACTTCTGAAAGTACAGGCTCATGACCATGGACAATGATATTAACATGATCTTCTTTCATGATGCCAAGGTCAGCTTCACTCTGGAGAGGGTAGGGAGTACCGAACAAAATGTCCTGAAGATCGGTTGCCAGCATGGAACCACCCCAGCCGTCAGCAATTGCACATCTTGTGGATTGTTTAATGAGGTTTTTGTAATCCTGGTCAACACCCATGTGGGTACGATGCATGATTTCCACAATTTCCCTGTCAATGTTTCTGGGGAGAACGCCGTTTTTCTTCCATTTTTCATAAAGAGCTTTTGGAGCACGTTTCAGATAAAGGACTTCTCCTTCAGCTTTTCCCCACTCATTCATGGCAACTTCAGCAACTTCAAGGGCAATTTCATCGGTGTCCCTGTCGAGAGTTTCGCCATCTTTTTCAATGGTGGTGGCAACACCAAGATGGCCAGCCACGGCAATAAGTTTTGGAATGTCTTTAATTTGATAATCAGCAGTCTCTTTTCTTGCAGCTGATAGAAATACTTCAGCAACTGATCTGCCGTGATCTGAATGGGCAGCAGCTCCTGCTGCAACCATTCTTGCAAAGTTTCTTGCTGCAATGGTATTTGCTGTGGCACCGCAAAGACCTTTTCTTGTGTCTTCGCCTTCAATGCCACCTTTTGGTAAGGGAAGCCTGCATGGTCCCATTGAACAATTTTTACAGCAAATTCCCTGTATACCGATTGCACAGGGCTTCATGTTCATTGCCCTGTCAAAGATAGTGTCTATCCCAAGTTTTTGTGCCTGGGCTATCATTTCCTGGGCTGATTTTCCATATGCTGCTTGTGTTGGATCAGCAAGTTTTGGTGCTTTTACTACTTTTTTTGTTTCTGCCATTAGAGGTTCCTCCTCATAATTAATATATAATATGGTTGTGCAGTCAAATTTGTTGCAGCAACCTTTCTAAATCTTACCTGTTTCGTTTGTGAGCAATGTCCAGAAGGGCAATGATTTTTTCAAGCATATCTTTCTGAACTTTGGCTGCTGTCATTTTAACCTTGTCTTTTGGTTTGGCTTTAGCCTTTGTAGCATGTTTTGCTTTTTCAGCAGCTCTTTTTTCTTTTAAAGCTTCTGCATCAGCATCACGTTTGGCAACTGCATCTTTAACAGCTTGTTTTTCTGCTTCTATTTTTGCTTTTGCATCGGCCTCTTCTTTGGATTTTGCATCAGCAGCAGCTTTCTCTTTAGCCTCAGCATCTGCTTTTGCCTTTGCTTCGGCATTAAGTTTAGCCTTAGCTTCTGCTTCTGCCTTAGCTTTTGCTTCAACTGTAGGATCAACAGCAGGAGCAGCAGGTGCTTCTTCTTTAGCAGGTGCAGCTTCTTTTTTAGGCGCTGCTTTTGCAGCAGGGGCAGCCTTTGCAGCAGGGGCAGCCTTTTTAGCTGGAGCAGCTTTCTTTTTCTCTTCTTCAATGGTCAGGTCAACCTTGGGTGACAATGCTGCAAAATCAATATCAACATCATCAAGTTGTTTTGTAATTGGCGCTACATCCATGGCAGAGCCGCCGGCATAAAGAAGATCAATAAATGCCTTGGCAAGCTTGATGGATTCAGGGTGGCGCATAATCAGAATGCTTGAACCTGACAGCAGATACGATACAGCACCGACAGCTTCCATTAGAATGGGCCGTTTTTCAGGGTCGCCAAGTTCAGGAGCCTCTGCTACACTCTGTTTTGCCTCCTTGCATTTCCACACTTCATTTCCAAGATTGTTGATCATTGGATTCTGAAGTTTGTCATCCCCTTGAGTCATTGCTGCCTGATTCAAACGCTCCATTACTGAGTAGGAGTATTCAAGACCATAGCCAAGACCACCTGTTGTAGGATCAGTAATAACATTACCAAGGTTTACTCCAAGGTTTTCAAGAAGAATGTTAACCTGTTTGGCAAGGTTTACATCAATGGGAGAAGATGAGATCAGAGTATGACCATATCCCATGGCTGAAGCTCCGATTCCTTTATGGTTCTTCTCTTCAACAGGTCCGAGAATCAGGTTTTCACCTTCACACTCCTCACTGATTTTTTTAAGAACTTCTTCATCCTTAGCTGGAACAGCACATCCCCATATAATCAGGGGAACGTTGATTGCCTTTAAAACTTTTTTAACTGTTGCAGCGGCATCATCAGCACTTGCATCCTTGTCGTTAGGATCAATGCTTTTGAGCTGCAGTACAATTGCCTGTGCATCATAATCTTCTACACATTTTTTTGCCCATGCTGCTGTATTTGACATAACACCCTTGAATGGTGCTGTGGCAGCTTCCGGCCAGTCCTCAGGTTCCATATCCCATATTTCCATTGCAACAATGGGTTTATTGGGCATTTCTCCTTCAAACTGATAAAAAGGATAACTTGTTTGACCTCCGACAGTAAGGGCATTGTCACCTTTTCCAATGGTGACGCCTTTAATACTACCAGCATAAGTTTCTTTGGTTATTTCAAATCCCACTTTTACCTCCTACAATTATTAAAGATAGTTACGAGTTGGGGGTTAAAATCAGACAGATTAGATATTACCAACAAAAGGTAAATATACAATGGAATAGTTAGTCCAAAAATATTAAATATTAAATTGAAAAGTTCTTCCATATTTTCCTGTCTTAAATATATACAATAAATCATTTTTAACAACACTTTGATTTATAATTTGTGGGCTTTTTTGTCAATAGATGAGCAAATTTAATGAATTTGCTGTTTATCTCCGAAAAAGCCTTATATAACAAGGTATCACAACATTTTTCCACAAAGTGGCATATTGATGAATGGAATTTAATTTATAAATTGGAATTCCATTGGCGAAAGAAGTTGATTTTTTATTTTTTATTTAATAGGTAGAAGTTGCAGTTAAAAATTTTATGACCAGAAAATATAATTTGGTCTTATCATTAATTTGGTCTTATTATTGATTTTATAAACGACTCTGTATTTGAGTCCAAACTAATAAAGGAGTATATCATGGCATTAGATCCAACCAAACATTTAGACTGGGAAATTGCAGAAGATGCAGAAAAAGACATGCTTAAAATCTATGAAATAGGCGAAAAACTGGGGCTTACAAAAGACGAGCTTCTTCCCCAGGGGCACTATATTGGTAAAATAGATTTTATGGCAGTAATGGAACGTCTAAAAGATAAACCAAACGGAAAATATGTTGACGTAACAGCGATCTCTCCCACTCCTCTTGGTGAAGGCAAATCAACATGCGCAATGGGACTTGTTCAGGGTCTTGGAAAAATTGGTAAAAATGTCTGCGCTGCCATTCGTCAGCCTTCAGGCGGACCGACTATGAATATCAAGGGTTCTGCCGCAGGCGGCGGTCTTGCACAGTGTATCCCTTTAACACCATTTTCTCTTGGATTCACAGGCGATATCAATGCAATCATGAATGCCCACAACCTTGCAATGGTTGCTTTAACTTCACGTCTGCAGCATGAAAGAAATTATACAGACGAACAGCTTGAAAGACTGTCCGGCATGAAAAGAATAGATATCGATCCTACCAATGTGGAAATGGGATGGATTATGGATTTTTGCTGCCAGGCATTAAGAAATATCATTATCGGTATTGATGGTGTTAACGGCAAAGCTGATGGTTTCATGATGAAATCAAAATTTGGTATAGCAGTATCTTCTGAAGTTATGGCTATTCTTTCCATTGCTACAGATCTTAAGGATATGCGTGAAAGAATGGGCAAAATTGTTGTGGCCTATACTAAAAAAGGCAAACCTGTAACAACAGAAGACCTCCAGGTTGCCGGCGCCATGACAGCATGGATGGTGGATGCTCTTAACCCATCATTAATGCAGACACTTGAAGGTCAGCCAGTTATTGTTCATGCAGGTCCTTTTGCAAATATCGCCATTGGCCAGAGTTCTATTATTGCAGATAAAGTCGGTCTGAAACTTGGCGACTACCATGTTACAGAATCAGGCTTTGGTGCAGACATTGGATTTGAAAAATTCTGGAACCTTAAATGCCGTTATTCAGGTCTTAAACCAGACTGCGCAGTTGTTGTTGCAACTATCAGGGCACTTAAATGCCATGGTGGTGCTCCTGTTCCAGTACCTGGAAGAGCAATGCCTGAAGAGTATGGTTCAGAAAATGTTGAGTGGGTTGAAAAGGGTTGTGCCAACCTTATCCATCATATCAGAAACGTCAGAAAAGCAGGTATATCTCCTGTTGTCTGTATTAATGCATTTTATACTGATACAGATGCTGAAATTGAGAAAGTACGTGAGCTCAGTGAAGCAGAAGGTGCAAAAGTTGCTCTTGCCCGTCATTGGGAACATGGCGGCGACGGTGCCATTGAATTTGCCAATGCTGTTGTGGAAGCTTGTGACGAGCCTACAGAATTTAAATTTCTCTATGAACTGGATATACCTGTTAAAGAGAGAATTGAAATGGTTGCAAAAGAAGTTTATGGTGCTGACGGTGTTGATTACTCTGCTGAAGCGGAAAAAGCTCTTGCCAGAATTCAGGCTGATCCTGAGTTGGCAGGAATGGGACTGTGCATGGTAAAAACCCATCTCTCCCTGTCTGACAATCCCGCACTTAAGGGTGTGCCAACAGATTGGAGACTGAACATCAGAGAAGTCCTCACATATGGTGGTGCAGGCTTTATAGTTCCTGTTGCAGGTGCTATCAGTCTTATGCCTGGAACAGGTTCAAACCCGGCATTCAAGAGAGTTGATGTTGATGTTGAAACCGGTAAAGTTCAAGGTGTATTCTAAGATAAATTAGTTATAACCTTAAGGTCAGAAACTGAGGTATGAGGTGTGAGTAATGAGGAAAGCAAAATTTGCAGTTATCTTTTCAAATCTCACAACTCAAACCTCAAATCTATAAAATAAACGGAGGTTTATAAAATGACTGCTAAAATTATAAGCGGTACTGAAATAAGAAAAGATATCCTTGCAGAGATCAAAGTAGAAGTTGATCAGATGAAAGAGAAACACGGTAAGGTGCCAGGACTTGTAACTATCCTTGTGGGATCAAGCCCTGCTTCCATTTCTTATGTTACTTTAAAGGTTAAGACTGCGATCAGTCTCGGGTTCCATGAAATCCAGGATGATCAGCCAGAAGATATTTCTGAAGCTGATCTTCTTGCACTGATTGATAAATATAATAATGATCCTGCCATCCATGGTATCCTTGTGCAGCTTCCTCTGCCAAAACAGATTGATGACAAAAAAGTATTAACTGCCATTAATCCTGACAAAGATGTTGACGCATTTCATCCTGTGAATGTGGGCCGTTTGATGATCGGCGGTGATGAAGCAAGATTTCTGCCCTGTACTCCTGCAGGTATCCAGGAGATGATCGTAAGATCCGGCACTGAAACATCAGGAGCTGAAGTTGTTGTTGTGGGAAGATCCAATATTGTTGGAAAACCCATTGCAATAATGATGGCACAAAAAGGTGTTGGTGCAAATTCTACAGTAACAATAGTTCATACCCGCACCAAAGATCTTGCAGCACACTGCAAACGTGCTGATATCCTTATTGTTGCAGCAGGTGTTCCTGATCTTGTAAAACCAGAATGGATCAAGCCCGGCTCAACAGTTATTGATGTTGGTGTAAACAGGGTTGGCATGAATAAAGAGACAGGCAAAGCAATTTTGAAAGGTGATGTTGATTTTGAAAAAGCCAAAGAGATTGCCGGTGCAATTACACCTGTTCCAGGCGGTGTTGGCCCCATGACCATTGCCATGCTCATGAAAAATACATTGAAATCAGCAAAGTTGAGCCTTTAATATTTATAATTATGTAAAATTTAATTTACATAATTATAAACTAATAAACAAAGCCCGGATCAGATAGTTCTGATCCGGGCTTTGTTGTATTTCATACCGGAAGGAGAGTTCATTGACAAAGAAAATAGTGATTTCTTATTAGAACTCAGTGAAGATCATGGATGGAGGATAAATTTTTGTTCATCGGAAACGAATAAATAAGTCAACCCGTTGAATTTATATAACTATCATGCCCACAAATCCATTCTATTCTTGACTTTATCAACAACTTCTTTTATAACGACTCGGTTAATAAAATTAAATAAATGAAATAGAAAGTAGGGTAATCATAACCCATATGAAGAAAAAATTATTTAACACCACAGAAGGTCGAATCTTTTTAACAGGCCTCATACTTTCTTTATTGCTTTTAATTACAATCGGCTACTTTACGTATATTGATATTGGAACCGCAAAAACATTGACTCTGGCTTTTTTTGCCCATACTTTTGGAGGGCGTGCAGCAGGGATTGGACTCTGTATCATGGAAGGATTCGGTCCTACCATCACAATTGCATATAACTTTTATCTTGAGGTATTAATTGTATGTTTTGCTTATTCAATCTTTGTGTTGACAACAAACAACTATATTCGTGTTATGTGGGTGACAAACCTCATCGAAAGGCTTGCCCAAAAAGCAGTAGAACAAAAAGATAAAGTACAATCTTTTGGTTGGATCGGTCTTTTCATCTTTGTCATGCTGCCTTTTCCGGTTACCGGACCGGTTATGGGATCTGTGATTGGGTACATGCTCGGGATTAACCTATTCAAGAACTTCAGTGCTACAGGTTCTGGAACCTTAGCAGCAATTATTATCTGGTTTTTCTGTTTTGATTTTTTAGAGCAGAGATTTCATGTAATTCAATATGTTTTTGCTGGCATTGTCATCCTGGCATTACTCTCACATCGCAAAGCGATTATTAAATTTTTCGCAGGCAAAAAAAAGCTAAACTAAAACTAATTTTATAACATGATCAAACCTGACCATTATCTTTTTTTGGCAGGCCAGCACAGTTTCTCCGCTTTTTAAAGAAACGTCATCAAATTCTGTGAATTATTTTCCACCTTCATCAATGGCATAGTTGGTTATTTTTTATTTCAGAGCGCAGCATCCAGAATTTGCGTAAAAAGAATAGGTGTAATATTGTGTTTTGTACACTCTTTTTGAAATTCCAGCTCACTGTATTGTATCTGGCAGTGGGTACAGGCTGTACAGATATAATCTGCCTTTGCTTCTATTGCCGCACTTAATTTGGAGTCAAGTATTTTCAAGGAGAGGTTCCTGTTTCTTTTTAAAATCGGGTTTCCGCAGCATTCAGTACTTTTTGACCACTCAACACTTTTATATCCGGTTATATTTATAAGTTCTTCAAAAATCTGCGGAACATGGGGATTATCAAATCCTGTAACACTGAATGGTCTTAAGGCATGGCATCCATATTGGGTGACAACTCTTTTTTCCGGTAGCCTGTTTTTAATTCTCTTTTGAATTTGAGATATGCCAATAGCATTATATAAAAAAGAGAGAAGATGTTTGATTTTAGTATTTCCATCCCAGAAAAGATTTTCCCTTGCCAGCAGGCCATTGAATTTTTGTTTTAAATTTTTATCTTCTGTTTTATCCCCGAGCTGCTTCCACTGCAGGGATGCATATTGAAGCTGGCCATAGCAGCATTTACAGGGAGTTATAATATCAAGATTATATTGTCCTGCAATGGCAAGATTTCTTATGGATGAGAAGAGGGAGATTTCAAAATCATTGTCTCTTGCAGGATAACCGCAACAATTAAATGGCAGTTCAACAAGTTCAACTGAAAGCTTTTTCATGATTGATTTAAAGGATAGATCATACTCTTTTAAATAGAAATTGATTTTGCATCCTGGGAAATATGCAAGTTTCATGATTTATCCACCTTTATCTGGTTTTGACAGGCAGGTACAGAATAGATAATTTTTCCAAATTCAAGGCGAGAAAAAATTTTAACCACAGACATACAATTAGTATTTCGAGGATTAAAATTTTTTATCAACGCCGAAGTTGGAGAAATTAGCATTTTGTACCTGCCTGTCGAAGTTCTATTAGGATATCTGTAACCTTGATCTCACTTGGACAACTCTCCTGGCATGAATAGCATGTCAGGCAGTTGTTAACCATTTGAGTTTTTGCAGCCATCTTTTTTTTACCAAGTCTTAATAAATTCATTATCTGCTGGGGAGTCATATCATTTTCACTGTTTGAACAATAGCCAACAACAGGGCATACATTGGTGCAGATAGTACACTGGACACAATTTTTAAAAGAAGTCGGGCTGAAAAGGATATCATGTTCTTTTGCAAACTGCAGGGTGTCCGGCAGGCAGGCAGCTTCTGGAACAGTTTGATTTAAAATGTATGCAAGCTTTTCCCATAAACTTTGCAAATCAATATTTGAAGGACAGATATCTGTACAATTATTGCACCTTGTGCATTCATCATTGGAAATTTTTATTCTGTTCAGCTCTTCAACGTCAAGATGTGCTCCTGATATTATCTTTTTAAAAGCATTAATTTTATAATGGGGCAGAACATTGATATTATCGGCAATCACAAAGTTAGGGTAAACACTGCAGACATCAGAACATATCCTGCAGTCTGTGCAAGCCGCAAGAGTGAGAGAATTAAAAACAATATCCCGATTTTGAAAGGTTTTTACATCTGCCTGCTGTTTCAAGCTTGCTAAAGGAATTAAAAAAATATGAAACAGTCGTGAAAAAGGAAGGGATATAAGCATGAGAAAACTAAGCAGATAATGAATATGGTAAAGATATCTGTCAGCACGAAAGTGGTTTAAAACTGAACCTGTTTTTTTTAAACCATCAGATAAGATATTTGACACAAAGGCACTTGATATTTTTGAATGACAGTAAAGGCAATAATCTTCATTTAAAATTCTGCCTTCTTCAAGGAGTTCTTCAGAGCTTACGACAGGTTGTTCAAACACAATATTATAATTTTTTGCCCAAAAAACTTTTAAATCATCAAGACCTGAATCTTCATCAATCCCAGCATAATCTTCAACCATTTCCATGAAAATCGGTTCTGATATTATTTTACTGCTCTCAAGCATAAATCCTGAACAGATTATTAAAAGAATTAAAAATATGGAGAATAGATTTTTATATTCACCCTTTATTCTCTGATCAGATTTTGCACTGTAAAATTTTTTTAATAAAAAGCCGATGCAGCCAACTGCCACTATAAAACCTGCAAAGTTTCTTAAAAACTGATAAGGATCAACAGTTGGCTCATAATAGCTAAAAAGCTTCATTGAAATCAGTTCATCAAGAGCATGAAAAAGCAGCAAAAATATAAAACCAGCAAAAACAAGGAAATGGACAACCCATCTTATTCTTGAAGCCTTGAAGAGTTTTATCTGGAAAATTGTGTTAAAAAGGCCGGAAATAATATTAAATTTAAGATTTTTTAATTTGTGCCTTGCTGAACTGGTTTTATTCAATTTAAAAATTTGTAATAAAATTCCTGCCAGAGCAAGACTCAGTGAAATATATAGAGATATATCAAACATAATTTAAAATTAAATACTCATTTTTCATAATTTGAGTTGTCAGCAGATGGCCTGTGGCTGTTGTAAAAATCATTAACTGCTGTAAAAGCACTTAAAGCAGATACTCCTGAGCCTGATTTAAGCCTTGTCCAGTCATTGTGGGCAAGGATTGCTCCTGCTGCATAAAGGTTTTTATGAATTATTGAACCATTTGTATCAACAGGTCTGAACACATTATCTGTTTCAATACCAGAGGTGTTAATCAAATGCCCCTGCTTTTCAAAAAGATTTCTGTGGTGCCAGAGATTTCTATGTTCCGGCTGGTGTACCGGCAGATTGAATACTGTTTCAAAAATTTGTTTTCTATGTGCATAAAGTCCGCCGCTCTGAAATCTTCCCGATGCAAGTACCACACATTTTGCTTCTATTCTTGTTTCCATATTTTGATTAACAGCATTTAAAATAAATTCATTCTCATTTATAATCTGGGATCTGATTTTTGTCTGACTTAAAAATTGGACTCTCTTTTTTTTAAATTGTTTTGCAAATTGTTTTTCAAATGCATTTTTTAATCTTAACCCTGGAATGGAAGGCGGCATCATCGGGATTTCAAAAATATCCAGGTTTGTCATTTTTTCAAGTTTTGTAAGAATATTTAAGCTTTTGTTGATTCCACAAACTGCCGGTATACCAAGAAGATCAGCTTGACAGCCACAGTTGCAAATTTTTTTTGCAATCTTTTCAAGGAAGACATCATTTTCAAACATGGAAGCAAGATGCATGGGGGGTAGAACGGTTTTATCAGGGACAAGTTCAATACTTAAAGTATGAATGCTGTTAAGCTTTTTTTTTAATCGTGCTGCAATCTGTTTTGCACTAAATCCGGTTAAACCTTTAAAATCAATTATTAAGAGATTCTTATTTCTTTTAATCATTTGACATTTTTTTATGGTTTCAGGAACTAAAAAAGTTGGTTTAAATGTTCCGGCAGCTGTAAGAACAGAAATATTTCTGCCTTTTGAAGTCTCATATTCAAGTCCGGCTGATCTTAAATAATCAATTATAAAATCAAAACTGTTTAATATAGGTTTTAAGCCGGTTTTTGAATATGGATGATCAGGCATCTCTTTTTTCAGCAAATCAAGTCCTGTTTCAGGGTTTGTTAAAAGAGTAGCAGGATCAAGGGGGTAGACACCAAGAAAATCAAACAGCCCGCTTGCAAAATAGAGCTGAGATGAATTGCCGGCCATTATTGTTTTTAATCCAAGTTCAGATGCTCTGGCACATGCAGCCATGCCTGCAAAACCAGCACCGATTATTAAGACATCACATGTAATATCTTGTTTTTTCATAACTATTGTTCATCCAGTTCAAGGCAGAACAGACCGCAATGTATCATCTCTTTTAAAGAGGAGTGAACAAGGGTCTGGTCCCATAAAAGGGGATGCTCTCCCTTCCATCTTTCATTTAAAAAAAGTTTTAAATCATTCAGGCCATTTGCAGCGGTATAATCTTTATTATCACAAAGGCGTGAAAGCAGTCTTACACTGCAGTAAGTACCCTGGCATGTGCCTTTGCCGACTCTGGTCCTCACGGCAATAGACTCAAGATTTGGAGAACCTCCATTTCTTTTGATTGAATCAATTACTCTATCTATTGCTTTTGCAGGCACCATTTCACATTCACAAAGATAAGAATCATGGAATGTTTTAGAATCAATGGAATCAGCTATAAACACACCTGGCTCTGACCAGTCACCATCATGGGTTGATGGTAAAGGTGTTGTTTTTGTTTTACATGGTTGAGTAATACCATGTTTTTTACATACAATATCAGAAGTCTTTTCTGCCATTAATCTGTATGTTGATAATTTGCCACCTGTTATTGTTATAAAATTATCAACTCCATTCTTTTCATGGTCAAGCAGTGTAAAACCGCGGCTTACCTCTCTGTCATCGTCATCACCTCCCATACTGACCAGAGGACGAACACCTGCATATGCTCTGATATATCTGCTCTCTTTAAGGGCAGGAATCATCTGTCCGCCCTGTTCTATAATGTGGTCAACTTCATCAACAGCAGGATATATTTTGTCTGGATCTTCTATCCTTATGGAAGTTGTTCCAAGAATTGAGACAACACCGCCTGGAACCAGAATATCTCCATCAGTGGGCATCCTTAATCTGTTAATAACTCTTTTAGTAATCCTCTGGCTTGTAACAAGAAGGCTTCCCATGGAAAACACCATATTAACATTGATTCCAGCCATGGCAGCAATATTTTTTGCCCATGCGCCCGAGGCATTTACATAGGTTTTTGCCCTGATCTTAATAATTTTTCCACTTATTTTATTACGCGCCCCAGCATAAATAATTTTATTGTTTTCTATTTTGAAATTTTCGATTTCTGTGTGAGTTAAATAGGAAGACCCAAAAGAGATAGCGTTGTTCATATTTTCAATGGATAATTTAAAAGGATTTATTGATGCATCATTGACTTGATATACAGCAATAAGATCCTTTGACAATGCAGGCTCCATTTCTAAAGCTTTTTTCGGATCTATCTTTTCACATTGAATGTGCAGTTGTTCACACATTTGTGGAAAATCCTGGATATAGTTTTCATCATCACCTTTAACAGCAACAAACAGGCCGCCAGTTTCTTCTATGCAATGTGCAGCCTGCTTTTTTAATATTGCCTGCTCTATCTGACACTCACTGGCTGCTTCAGGATCAGAACGAATATACCTTGCACCACTGTGTAAAAGACCGTGGTTACCACCGGAAGCTCCAGCATTAAGATCTTTTTTTTCAATAAGAATTGTATTCAGCCCCCGCAAAGCAAGATCTCTTGCAATCCCGGTGCCTGTAACACCTCCGCCTATGATTAATACATCTGTTTCCATAATATTATTGATGGTTATTTAAAAGTTCCATGTAATTTTGCACTAATATGTTCTTTTTTTATTGTTTTTTATGTCTTTTTAATTATATTTATGCAAGTCTTTTTTATAAATTCTACAAAGATTTAATTTTTAGAAAATTTTTGTATATGTTTTGTGTTAATATCTTATCTGAAAGTAAAAGAGGTATTTTAAAATTTCTGATAGGGAGGAGAGGGGTAATGGCTGAGAAAAAATATGTGCTTGCAATTGATCAGGGAACAACCAGTTCAAGAGTTGTTGTATTCAACCAAAAAGGAGAAATTGTCCTTGTAACCCAGAAAGAGTTTAAACAATTTTTTCCCAATCCCGGATGGGTTGAACATGATGCAATGGAGATATGGTCTTCTGTGCAGTTCGTTGTTGATCAAGCTCTTTCCCATAAGGATATTCAAGGGAATGATATTCAGGCTGTGGGTATTACCAATCAACGTGAAACCACTGTTGTCTGGGATAAAAATACGGGAATTCCTGTATATAATGCCATTGTGTGGCAATCCCGCCAGACTGCTGATATTTGCAATGAGCTTGTTAAAAAAGGGTTTGACCAGGAATTCAGGCAGAAAACAGGTCTTCTGATTGATGCCTATTTTTCAGGAACAAAGGTGAAATGGATTCTTGACAGTGTTCAAGGGGCCAGGCAAAAAGCTGAAAAAGGAGATCTGCTTTTTGGAACAATTGATACATGGTTAGTGTGGAAACTGACAAAGGGCAGGGTTCATATCACTGATTATTCAAATGCGTCCAGAACTCTGATGTACAATATTCATGAATGCAAGTGGGATGAAGCACTTCTTGATCATCTTGATATTCCATTATCAATGCTGCCCGAGGTAAAATCTTCATCTGAAGTCTACGCCCATACAAACCCTGAAACTTTTTCAGGTTATAAGGTTCCCATTGCCGGTATTGCAGGTGATCAGCAGGCAGCATTGTTCGGGCAGGCCTGCTTTGAAAAGGGAATGGCTAAAAATACATACGGCACTGGTTGTTTTATGGTGATGAATACCGGTGGTACAGCAGTGACATCTGAAAACGGGCTCTTAACAACCATTGCCTGGGGGATTGACGGAGAGATAACCTATGCACTTGAAGGTTCTGTGTTTGTTGCAGGATCTGCCATTCAATGGCTCAAGGACGGCCTTAGAATGTTTAAGGATGCCAAAGATTCTGAACAATATGCTCTGGCAGTTAAAGATACAGACGGGGTTTATTTAGTACCGGCTTTTGTCGGGCTTGGAGCACCATATTGGAATTCAGATGTAAGGGGTTGTGTTTTCGGCCTTACCCGGGGAACAACCAAGGAGCATTTTATAAGGGCTACCCTGGAATCCCTTGCCTATCAAAGCAAAGATGTGTTATCTGCCATGGAACTTGATTCAAAAATTGATATTCATAAACTCAGAGTAGACGGAGGAGCTGTTTCCAATAATACGCTGCTTCAGTTTCAAAGTGATATTCTAAGGCTTGATGTGGAAAGACCTAAATGCATTGAGACCACGGCACTGGGTGCAGCTTTTCTTGCAGGGATTGCCACGGGTTTCTGGAAGAGCAAGGAAGAGGCAGCTTCAAGTTGGGCAAGTGATAAAATATTCAGCCCGGAAATGGATAAAAACAGTGCACGCGATTATTATCAGGGATGGCAGAGGGCTGTTACTGCATCCATGGGATTTGTCACCAAGAACAATTAGCAATGATCTTGATCTATTAGGAGATATAAAAAATATGCCCCTGACTTTAATACCTGTTGACAGACAGGCAAGGATTCAAAAATTAATTAAAGAACAAGGAATTGTAAAGGTTACAGAGTTAAGCAAAATGTTGGGTGTGACAGAACTTACCATCCGACGGGATTTTGATAAACTTGAAAAAAGGGGAGTGCTGGCACGAACCCATGGAGGTGCTATATTACGTCGCCGTGTAAAAGCTGAATCCCTTTATGCCGAGAAAAATCTAAAACACTTTAACGAGAAAGAGAAAATAGGAATTGCTGCAGGTAAGATAGTAGAGCCCGGGGATACTCTTCTTATCAATACCGGTTCAACCAACACACAGGTTTTAAGGCATTTGTCAGGCAATAATCTTTGTGTCATAACCAGTAATGTAAACGCACTTGTGGAAATTGAAAATCCTGCAATTAAAGTGATTTTAACAGGCGGACAATTCCGTAGAGAGTCAAATTCTCTAATTGGTGATCTTGCCCATACCATACTTAAAAATGTCTGTGGAAGCAAAACTATTATTGGTGTTGACGGTGTCAGTCTGAAATTTGGTTTGACAACACCTGTACAGGAAGAAGCTGCGGTGGCCCGTTTAATGATTGATCAGACTTTGGGACCTGTAATTGTGGTTGCAGACAGCAGTAAAATGGGCGTAGTATCAAACTTTGTTACAGCACCCATAGATAAGGTCAATATCCTTATTACAGATGATAAAATTAAACCAGGGTTTAAAAAAGAGCTTGAGGAGAGAGGAATAGAGGTTATTATTGCCTGAAAATATTAAGTCGTTTTTTAAGCAGACGCTAAAATCAGTAAATCACCTCGGTGGTTTTTGCATCAAACAGATGCATTTCATTGAGGTTCATGTGAAGTTTTATCTTTTCATTTGGTTTGAAAATTTTTTTCCCTTCGCTTTTTGACATAATTTTAACTCCATTAATATCCATATGAAGATGGGTCTCGTTTCCAAGAGGTTCTACAACCATAATCATACCCTCAAATATCCACTCTTCAGGGAAAGAAGTATCCACAGCACCAGGTGCAATCTCTTCTGCTCTAAGCCCTAAAACAACCTTTTGATTATCAGTCAGTTTAGTTCCATTTTTCTCAGGAACAGGGAGCTTAAGTCCACTTTCAAATTGAATAAAAGTATTTTTATCCTGCTTACTTACTTTGCATTCAACAAGATTCATGGGAGGTGTACCAATAAATCCTGCTACAAATGTATTTACTGGTTTTGAAAAAAGTTCCAGGGGCGTTCCCACCTGTTCAATATATCCATCCCTGAGCACAACAATCCTGTCAGCAAGGGTCATGGCTTCTACCTGATCATGGGTAACATAAATTATAGTTGAATCCACTCTCTGGTGTAGCATTTTAATTTCTGCTCTCATTTGAATTCGAAGCTTGGCATCAAGGTTTGACAATGGTTCATCAAAAAGAAAGATAGAGGGTTTTCTGACCATGGCTCGTCCCATGGCAACCCGTTGCCGCTGACCGCCTGACAGCTCATGGGGTCTTCTTTTCAAGAAATCTTCAAGTCCGAGAATGAGTGCAACTTCTTCAACTCTTTGCTTGATCTGGTTTTTTGGGGTTTTGCCAATTTGCAAACCAAATGCCATATTATTAAACACATTCATATGGGGATAGAGTGCATAATTCTGGAACACCATGGCAAGACCACGATCTTTTGGTGCAATATCATTCACAATTTTGTCATTAATTGAAATTGTTCCATGGGATATCTCTTCCAATCCTGCTACCATTCTGAGCAGAGTTGATTTGCCGCATCCTGAAGGGCCTACAAGAACAAGAAACTCCTTGTTTTTAATATCAAGATTGATTTTATGGATTACCTCTATTTTACCATATTTTTTGATAACATTCTTAAATGTCAGTTCAGCCATTTAATATCCTGAGTTTTATTTTTTAGATTTTTACCTTTTTTTAATGATTATAGAACAACAAAAGCTGTCATTATGCAAACCTTTTTTTAAAATAAAGTTTATTCTTGACTCTTGGGCAATATCTTAATAAAGCTGAGTTTGGTATAATAAAAATGAAACATTTTAGTTAACCATGCACTTAAATCAAGGATAATAGATAGTGCTAAATCTAAAGCCTCCAATTTCTTCAATTACTGCTTTGAACTTGAATTTTGACTCTGAAAATAGACAAACTGTTTTTCAGGTTAAAATTTGTGCTCTCTTTGTACTCGGCTCCAATAGAAGCGTGTTTCTATAAATTTAAGGTTTTCGATAGGTACTGAAAGATAGATATGACCATAATTATTGCCCATAGGGGAGCAAGCAGCATTGCTCCTGAAAACACAATTGCAGCAGCAAGAAAAGCGTGGGAAATTGGTGCTGATTTATGGGAGACAGATGTTGCTGTTACAAAAGATGAACACCTGATCCTTCACCACGATGATTCTTTGGAAAGAACAACTAATGTAAAACAAGTTTTTCCAGACAAGAGTTCTTTTATATTTACCCGTTATACTCTTGAACAGATAAAAAAATTAGATACAGGTTTCCAATATATTGAAACTGATCCTTTTGGAGAAATTAAAAAAGGCTCATTAAGCCAGGAATACCTCACTTCTCTGAGGGGAGAAAAAGTGCCGACCCTTGAAGAAGCTCTTTTATTTACAAAGGGGAAAAACTGGAAAATTAATATCGAGCTGAAAAAACTTCCAGACAATTTTATGGATTTTCAACTGCCTGAAAAAGTAGTGTTATTAATAAGAAAGATTCAAATTGACCCAACCTGTATAATTTTTTCTTCATTTAATCATAAGTGGCTTAAAATAGTTCATGATATGGAGCCAGAAATTGAAATTCAGGCTTTGATTGGTTTTTCTTTTACAGATCCTCTTGACTGGGGAGATTATTCATTTAAAACATATAATGCAAGGGACACCCTGATTGATAGAGAACAGATTAAAATTGCCAAGGAAAAAGGAAAACAAATAAATCTTTTTCCTGTAAACAAGATAGAAGATATGAAAAGATTTATGGCAATGGGTGTGGATGGAATAATAACCAGTTATCCTCAACGTCTGAAAGCTTTGCTCAGGGGAAATTAGATGGGTTTAGATAAAAATAAAATAATGATTTTTAACTGCTATCCCGAACAAAGCAGAAAAAATTTTGATGCTACTAATGTTGGGCATCCCCATGATTTTATTTTAGATTTTCTATCCCGCCATACCCCTGAAAGTAAAACTAAAATTTATTTTATCGCAGATCCTGACCAGCCCCTTCCAACTGATGGTGAACTTGCCCGGTGTCAGGGATGTATCTGGACAGGTTCAGATCTTACCATCTACCAGCTTGAACCAAGGGTACAAAGGCAGATTGAACTTGCAAAAAAGCTCTTTAATTTCGGTATCCATTCCATTGGGAGCTGCTGGGGGATACAGATGGCAGCAACAGCTGCAGGCGGTAAAGTTGCAAAAAATCCAAAAGGTCGCGAATGGGGTGTTGCAAAGGGGATTACCCTTACAAAAGCAGGGAAAAATTCCATTCTGCTTAAAGACAAACCAGAGGTTTTTGATGGTTTTGAAATGCATCTGGATGAGGTAGTTGACCTTCCTGCAAACACCAAAATTCTTGCGTGCAATAAACATACAAAAGTTCAGGCAATCGAAGTGTATTCAGATAAAGGCAGCTTTTTTGGCACCCAGTATCATCCTGAATACAATCTTTTTGAAATGGCAAGGCTTATTAAGGCAAGAGCAAAAGCTCTGGTAGATGAGCAATTCTTTCAAAATTTCGATCAGGTGACTGAATATACCCAAAAACTGAAAAAACTCCATAAAGAACCTGAATCATTAATGCTAAGAAAAGAGCTTGATATAGGGGTTGGGGTGTTAGATCCGAAAATCAAGGAGCAGGAGCTTAGAAACTGGCTTGAATTTATTTAATACCTCTCTTTTCCTTTTTTAAGGTTAAAAGAGAGGAGAATTTTTTTACAATAATATAATAATAGTAGGAGGAGAAAATGTTTAAAAAAACTTGTTTATCACTTATGGCTGTTTTATTTCTGGCGGTTTTTACAATGTCAGCAGGCGCACAGACCTTAGAAATTCTTACATGGAAGGGATATGCACCAAAAGTTCTGGTTGAAAAATTTAAAAAAGAGACCGGTATTGATGTAAAAGTTACATTTACAAATAATGAAGAGATGATTGCAAAATTAAGGGCAACAAGGGGTGCGGGATTTGATCTTGCTCAGCCTAGTCAGGACAGAATCGCTTCTGTACAGGCAAAATATAAAATTTATCAGGCAATGGATTTTGCAAAAATTAATAAGGGTCAGATCATAGCATCCATGCTTAAAGCTGTAAAAGACAGTACCATGGTCAATGGTAGTCCCCATGCAGTTCCTTTTTGCTGGGGAACTTCAGGGCTGGTTATAAATAAAAAAATGGCACCTAATGCTTCTGATTATACAGATTTATTAAATCCAAAATATAATGGCCGTATCAGCTATCGTCTTAAAAGACCTACTCTTATAGCTCTTGGCTTTGCACTTGGTGATAATCCATTTGCCAAATATTCTGATGTCTCTGCATATAAGGCTCTTATGGACAAAGTTAGTGGAGAGCTTATTAAAAATAAAGGTCTTGTGAAAAATTACTGGTCAAATGGCGATGCTCTTCTTCAATTAATGAGATCAGGTGAAGTTTTTGTTGCAATGGCATGGGATAATGGTGGTTGGAAACTGCATGAAGAAAACCCTGATATTGATTTTGTAGCACCAAAGAGTGGAGCCCTTGGCTGGATCGATACTTTTGCCATTCCTGCAAAGGCAAAAAATGTTGATGGTGCTTATAAATGGATCAATTTCATGCTCAAACCTGAAAATGCAGCTGTATTTACCAACCTTGAAAAATATGGCACAGCATCCAATGGTGCTACCAAATTAACTGATAAAAAAGTCAGGGGAAATTTTGAAAGAAGTTTTCCTCAAGCTGATATTGACAACATAAAATGGTATCCACCGGTTCCTGCAAAACTTGAATCTATTGAAGGTAAAATACTCGATAAGGTAAAAGCTTCAAAATAGTGTCTTAAGTTAAAAGGAGGCTGGCGACAAGCCTGCCTCCACTTTCAAATAAATAAAAAACAGGTTGTACAGACTGCCACACTAAATTATGTGTGCAAGCTGTTTTAATTTGAAGATTATGTAAGGAGTACACGTAAAGATGCAAGAATCAGGTAAAGATTCAATTGATCTTAGTGTTCACAACGCCACAAAAAATTTTGGTGATTTTGTGGCTGTTGATTCAGTTTCATTTGATGTTGAAAAGGGTAAGTTTTTTTCAATCCTGGGACCTTCAGGGTGTGGCAAAACAACACTTTTAAGAATGATATCCGGGTTTATTGAACCAACTGTCGGTTCTATTTTAATTAAAAATCAGGATATGGCTGGCAGACCTCCAAATCAGCGACCAGTTAATCTTATTTTTCAAAACCTTGCCCTTTTTCCCATGATGAATGTTGCAAAAAATATTGCATTTGGACTGGAAAGACAAAAAGAGAAAAAGGCAGTCATAGATAAAAAAACTGAAGAAATCCTTGAAAGAGTAGGCCTTCCAGGGTTTGGAGAGAAAAAAGTTGACCAACTTTCAGGAGGGCAGAAACAGCGTGTGGCAATTGCAAGAAGCCTTATCATGAAGCCGACTGTTTTGCTGCTTGATGAACCCCTTGGAGCTTTGGATCTTAAATTGAGAGATCAGATGAAAGTGGAGCTTAAAACCCTTCAAAACCAGGTTGGAACCACCTTTGTCTATATAACACATGACCAGTCAGAAGCACTTGTGATGTCAGATCATGTGGCTGTGATGAACAATGGAATATTTGAACAGGTTGATACACCTCAGAATCTATATGCAAAACCTGCAACTCCTTTTGTGGCACAGTTTGTAGGAGAAAATAATAAGTGGGAGATTACAATAGATAAAGTTTCAGAAAGAAAAGCGCTGGGTATTACAAAAGAGGGTTTTAAATTTTCAATGCCCTTGGAAGAAAATTTGCAGAATGATGATATTTTACAGTTTTTTTTAAGACCTGAATCAATACTTCTGCAACCAGATCCATCAATCAGAGATCTTAACCGATTTTTTGTCAGTGTTAAGACAATACTATTTGATGGAGCAAATAGCAGGATTCTTGCTCTTTTGCCTCAATCAAGAAGAGAAATCCAGATTTCTCTTCCCCAGAACAGGCAGTTTGACCATATTAAAATCGGGGACAAAATAGAAGCCGGGTGGAATCCAGGTTCAGCAATTACCTTTCCTCAGGAGAAGGTGGTTGCATGAAACAGCAGAATATCAGATGGGGGCTTGTGATATTTATAACTCCTATGCTGCTATGGCTGCTGCTGCTTATTGTTTTACCACAGCTTGATATGCTTTTCATGGCGGTAAGGGCAGAGAATGATCTGGGGGAGATGGGATTCAGCCTGATCAATTTCAAGACTTTCTTTTTTGAACCCATTTACTGGAGGACTTTTGCAAGAACAGCTACTTTTGCCATTTTTGTCACATTTTTAACCTTTGTCATTACTTTGCCTGTGGCTTTTTATATTACAAAGGTTGTCTCTCCGAAATTTCAGGGTTTTCTTGCTGTCTTGATACTCATGCCATTCTGGGTGAGTGAACTTGTAAGGGTTTACGGCTGGATGATATTGCTGAGAGAAAGCGGTTTTATAAACCATTTTCTTGTCAAATTTCATATCCTCGATAAACCTGTGGAGATGCTCTATAATGATGCCACCATGATAATGGGTCTTGTTTATACATCAATGCTTTTCATGCTTGTACCTCTTTTGTCAGTTCTTGAAAGCCTGGACAATTCTCTTATTGAAGCTGCCTACGATCTTGGGGCTAACATGTGGACTATCCTGATAAAAATCATTATTCCTCACAGCATGCCAGGTATTGTTTCAGGTTCTATCGTCGTATTCATGCTCACCCTTGGTAATTATCTTACTCCAAACCTTATGGGAGGGAAAAATGGTTTGTGGTTTACAGAACAGATTTATAATCAGTTTATTGCAAGTTTTAACTGGAACCAGGGTAGTGCATTTGGATTTTTGCTTTTGATTTTATCATCTGTAATAATTTGGGTAGGCCTTAAGCTTTCTAAACAAAAGCTCGGGCAGGTGATGCAATGATTAGAAATCTTCCACAATCAAAGCGATATTCCCTGGGCTTTAAAATATATATTATTCTGTTTTTTGTATTTCTTTTTGCGCCCCTTGCCATAACTTGTGTGCTTGCATTTAACGATTCCATGTTTCCAGCCCTTCCCTGGAAAGGATTTACCCTTGACTGGTTCACAGGTACTTCCATTGAGAGAACAGGTATCTTTCATGATCAGATCAATCTTGACAGTATATGGGTAAGTTTTAAAGTTGCTTTTTTCGTTTCCATATTTTCAACAATTGTTGGGACAATGGGAGCTTTTTTGTTTGAGCAGGAAGAGTTTCGTTTTAAACAGGTTCTTTTCTTTTTAATGTTAGCTCCCCTTGTTATCCCTGGTGTTATTCTTGGTATATCCATTCTTCTTCTTTCCAACACCCTTGGTTTATTTTTTGAGCAGACATTTGGTATTGATATTGCTTTGTTCAGACCTGGATTCTGGCTGGTTGTTCTTGGACAGTTCTCCTTCATTACAACCATAGTAACTCTGATAGTTTCTGCAAGACTTAAAAAATTTGACAGAACCCTTGAAGAGGCTGCCATGAATCTTGGAGCAACAAGGTTTGAAACCATAATTCATATTACATTGAGATACCTGAAACCAGCTATAATAGGAGGACTTGCCGTATCATTTCTTATGTCTTTTGAAAATTTTAATACAACACTTTTTCTTGTGAGCTCCCAGGCAACTCTACCTATCAATCTTTATCTTCAGGTTCGAGACGGCAGCACACCTGTAATCAATGCTATTTCCGTGTTGCTGATTACAGGGACTTCTATTCTTGCAGTTATAAACCTCTATTTTACAAAATCAGAAGATTGATATAAGTTGTTCAATAGTATTTTTAATAATTTAATTAAGGAGGAAAATCAGATGAAATCAGCAAAATTATTTGTATTATTAATTATTACAGTATGTTTTGTATTTCCGGCATCAGCGTTTGCAAAACCCATCACTATTAACTGGTGGCATGCCATGAGAAGTGCCAGGGGTGAAGTTGTTAAAAACATGATTAATGAATTTAATGCATCCCAGTCAGAGTACAAGGTTGTTGGAACTAACAAGGGTAACTATGATGAGACAATGAATGCAGGAGTTGCAGCTTTCAGAGCTAAAAAACAGCCTCATCTTTTACAGGTTTTTGAGGTTGGCACCCAGACCATGATGCTTTCAGGAGCCATATATCCGGTTTTTGAGCTCATGAAAGATGCCGGATATGATATTGACTGGTCAAGATATCTCCAGGCTGTGCTTTCCTATTATATGAATGCCGATGGAAATCTTATGTCAATGCCTTTTAACTCTTCAACGCCTATTATGTATTATAATGCGGACATGTTTAAAAAAGCAGGTATTGCTCCTTTATCAAAATCTGATCCCATTACCTGGGATGAACTGGGTGAAATAACTAAAAAACTTGTCGAGGCTAAGATTGCTCCGGCCGGCATGGTTACGGCATGGCAGTCCTGGACCCAGATAGAAAATTACAGCGCCATCCATAATATTGCCTTTGCCAGCAAAGCCAACGGGTATGAAGGGCTTGACACTAAACTTGAAATTAATAATCCCCAGGTCGTAAAGCATATTACAAGACTTAAATCATGGGCAGATGACAAAAGATTTATGTATGGCGGCCAGAAATACCAGGGCCCGAAATCAGAATTTATGGCTCAGAATGCAGCCGTTTATATTGATTCCATCAGCGGCATTGCAAAATTAAAAAAAGGTGTCAAGGATTTTAAATGGGATGCAGCTCCTCTTCCCGTGGAAGCAGGGACAGCAAAACTACAGAACAGTATCATTGGCGGAGCATCCCTATGGGTACTAACTGGTCACTCAAAAAAAGAATATAAGGGGGTTGCAGCTTTTTTGAAATTTCTCGCCGGCAATGAGATGCAGGAATACTGGCACAAGGAAACAGGATATTTCCCCATTACAATTGATGCCTATGAATCTTTGAAATCCAAGGGATATTATAAAACTGATCCTCTCCAGGAAGTGGGTATCAGTCAGCTTAACCGGGCAACCCCGACTACAATTTCAAGGGGATTGCGGCTTGGCTACTTCGTTCAGATCAGAAATATTATTAATGAAGAACTGGAACAGGTCTGGAATGGGAAAAAATCTCCCCAGGAAGCTTTGGATAACGCAGCTGCAAGAAGTAATATTCAGTTGAGAACTTTTGAAAAAACTTATAAATAAGGTGATGCTTAAAGGAGTCAGATAAATGGACTTGATATTTAGCTGACTCCTTTTTTTGCCTAAGATAAGACCATGATAAAACGTTCATTCTTTAAATCAAGATATTTGCCCTATCTTTTGATTCTACCCCAGATAATTGTCACCATGACTTTTTTCTATTGGCCGGCTATTCAGGGGCTTTCCCAGTCTTTCTTTTTAAGTGACCCCTTTGGACAAAGATCTCAATTTGTCTGGTTTTATAATTATATTGAACTTTTTACTGATCCTCTTTACTTAAAATCAATTTTAACAACTTTTGCTTTCAGTCTTGCTGTTGCCGCTGTATCCTTATCCCTGGGGCTTTTTATTGCCTCCATGGCCAACAGGGCGCTTAGAGCAAAAGCATTGGTCAGAACCATGCTGATCTGGCCCTATGCTGTAGCACCGGCAATTTCGGGTATAATGTGGCTTTTTTTGCTTCATCCCTCCTATGGAGTTGTTGCCCTGGGTATTAAAGAATGGATTGGAGTTGACTGGAACCCGGTTCTTTACGGAGGCGATGCCATGGTAATGATTGTCATGGCCAGTGCCTGGAAGCAGATCAGCTACAATTTCGTGTTTTTCATGGCAGGCATGCAGGCCATACCCAAATCCTTGATTGAAGCTGCAGCAATTGATGGTGCAGGCCCCTTTAAAAGATTCTGGTTCATTTCATTTCCCCTTTTATCTCCGACATTCTTTTTTTTAACGGTGATGAATATTATTTATTCTTTTTTTGAAACATTTGGTATTATTCATACTGTGACCCAGGGAGGGCCTGGCGGTTCTACAAATATCCTGGTTTACAAGGTATATCAGGATGGATTTGTGGGCTTGAATCTGGGATCTTCTGCTGCCCAGTCAGTGGTTCTCATGTCCCTGATAATTGTTATTACCTTTCTTCAGTTCAGGTTTCTTGAAAAAAAGGTACAGTATGGTGGATAAACATTATGGTTGAAAAAACCCCGATACTTGATTTTTTTACCTATGCATTTTTAATACTGGGAATATTTATTGTTGGATTTCCAATTATTTACAGCCTGATTGCGGCAACCCTGCCTCTGGAAGAAGTAGTTAAGGTGCCCATGCCGCTCATCCCCGGGGACCAGTTTATGGTCAATATGAAAGAAGCATGGTCAAGGGGGGATCTTGGAAACCAGATCTTAAATTCCGTTATTATGGCTTCTGGTATCACTATTGGCAAAATTACCGTATCCATGATCGGTGCTTTTTCCATTGTTTATTTTGATTATAAATTCAGGGTTGTGGCTTTTGCATCGGTTTTCTGTACCTTGATGCTCCCTGTGGAAGTCAGGATTCTTCCCACCTATGAAATGGCTGCCAACATTCTTTATCCAATTCAGGCTTTGTGCGATGTTCTGCACCTGGATGGACTTTTGTCATGGTTTACGGGTAATGATATAACAATTAGCCTCAATTGGAGTCTTCTTGACAGCCATACAGGACTAATTCTGCCTCTGGTGGCATCGGCAACCTGTACTTTTTTGTTCAGGCAGTTTTTCCTCACCGTTCCAGAAGAACTTTGTGAGGCCGCAAAAATGGATGGGGCTTCTCCAATGACCTTTTTCAGGAAAATCCTTTTTCCTTTGTCCAAGACTAATATCGCCGCTCTTGTGGTCATTGAATTTGTTTATGGATATAATCAATATCTTTGGCCCCTGCTTGTTACAACCAATCCTAAAATGACAACCGCTGTCATTGGCCTTCAGAATCTGATACCCCAGGCAGACGATCTGCCCGAGTGGAATCTTGCCCTGGGAGCTGCGATCCTTGTCATGCTGCCTCCTATTCTTGTGGTGCTGTTTATGCAGCGATGGTTTGTAAAAGGTTTGATTGAAAAAGAAAAATAGATGAAACCGGTAAATGATTTTCCGCAGGATAAAAAATCTTCCATAAAATATCTGCTCACTGATATTGATGACACCATCACAAATCAGGGAAGAATTCCTGCCTGTGCATTTAAGGCTCTCGAAAATCTTGACAAAGCAGGTATAAAAGTTATCCCTATTACAGGAAGACCTGCCGGCTGGTGTGACCATATTGCCAGAATGTGGCCTGTCAAGGCAGTTATAGGTGAAAATGGAGCATTCTATTTTGCCTATGATACAGATGCAAAAAAGATGATTCGAAGATATTTTAAAACTGATCAAGAACGGGTGACAGATAAAAAAAAACTTGCAATCATAGAACAAAATATTCTTCATCAAGTTCCAGGGTGCAAAGTCTCAGCAGATCAACCATACAGAGAAGCTGATCTTGCCATTGATTTTTCAGAAGATGTGCAGGCCCTTTCTCAAATGGATATTGATAAAATTGTTGATATATTTGAGCAGGAAGGCGCCACAGCAAAAATAAGCTCCATCCATGTAAATGGCTGGTTTGGAAACTATGATAAATTCTCCATGACAAAAATCATGTTCAAGGAAGTATTTAAAAAAGATATTGATAAGATAAAGGAAAACATAATTTTTTCTGGAGATTCACCCAATGATGAACCAATGTTTGAATATTTTCCCAACTCTGTTGGTGTTGCAAATGTTCTTGCCTTTAAAGACACCCTGCAATTCAAACCTGCCTGGATAACAAAAAAGAGAGGCGGTTTTGGGTTTTCTCAGCTTGCAGAGGTTCTTCTTTCCTGATTTTTATCAGCTGCTGCAAGAGATATCTGTTCCTGTGGTTTTTTAATCCAGCTTAACATCATTAAATAAGCAAGAACAATTGCACTGGTCAGTTGCAGGCCATAGGGTATTATTTCAGATGCCTGCCCCACAACGGCTTTTGCTTCTATATCCAGGAACATATACAGCCAGTCAACGAAAAAACCCATGGAAAGGGAGCATATGGTAATCATGGACAGATAAATAACCAGAGTTCTGAAATTAAATATTTTTTTTACCACATTAATTGTTGCTACATTGGTGGCAGGACCAGCCAGCAAAAAAACCAGGGCAGCTCCAGGATTTAATCCTTTCAGAATTAATGCAGCTGCAATAGGAGTTGAAGAAGTTGCACAAACGTACATGGGAATACCAGCCCCAAGCATTACCAGCATGGATAAGAATTGATGTTCATTAGCCCAGACCGTTAGATCTTCAGGGAAAAAGAAACTTATTATGCCGGCAATAAAAATACCTATTACAAAGGGTCTGGCAATGTCAGGAAGTAAATCACCAAAGGCATATTTCATTCCAGCAATCATTCTTGAGAATAATGTTTTATCTGTATTGGATACAACTGTATCTGTTTGTGTAGAACAACCTCAGGTGTTGCCTGGTTTGCTTGTTTCAGGTTTGCTGGTTTTAATTTGGCAAGCCTGCTGTTCTATATCTATTGGTTCCTCTTTCCTGCCAAAAAAGTTTTCTGTAATTCCTGTTGCAACGGCAGTTATAAAGCCAGCAACGGGTCTTACAATTGTCATGACAGGATCAAGCATTGCCCAGGAAACAGCTATGGAATCAATGCCGGACTCAGGGGTTGCAATCATAAATGAGAGAGCTGCACCATTATTTGCTCCCTGTTTTTTTAAACCTGTGACCACAGGTATGACACCGCATGATCACAGGGGTATTGGAATACCGAACAGGGCTGATAAAAATACGGGTTTAACTTTACCTGTTCCAAGATATTTTTTTATTTTATCGGCTTTAAAAAAAACATAGAGCAATCCTGCAACAAAAAATCCAAACAGCATGAATATGGATACATCAAGATAGATGTGCCACACTTCCATAAAAATTTCATATATAAAATTCATATCAATATCAAATTTTCGAATAACATCTTTTTTAATAAAGTATTATTCAAAGATCTCCTTTTTTTTAATAATCAGATAAGATTGCGGTTCTCTTCACTCAAACAATCTATCCTGATCCTTTTAAGTTAATGGCTAAGATGATCAAAACTCATCTGGATAAGAGATCTTACATGATCATCATCAAGTGAATAATAAACAACCTTTCCTTCCCGCCTGTTCTTAACAATTTTTAATACCCTTAAAATCCTGAGCTGATGCGAGATGGCAGATTCACTCTGCCTGCATATCACGGCAATATCACATACGCAGTGTTCTCGTGATAACAGGGTAAAAACAATTTTCAGCCTGGATGGATCACTTAACGCCTTGAATATTTCTGCAATCCCGACAATGGTATCCTGCTCTGGAAATGACTTGATTGTCTTTTTTACCTTTGCCGCATTAATACAGTTTTCTGAACAAATTTCCATATACTCACCTCTTCAATTGAACAATTATTCATATATTAAATACTTTTAATATTCATGTCAAGTAAAATATTATTACATTACCCGTTCCAGGAGGTTTACCTTTTGGTCGCGTGGTTGGAACTTGCAACAGTTTCTAAGATTGACTCCACTGACCGCCAAAAACTGGTACCTTACAGAATGATTGATGTTGTGAATTTGTGAGAGCTTTTCAAAGGTACTCACACAGAGTCATTACTCAATCATTCTGGGGTAAACAGTTTC
>JAQIBP010000114.1 GCA_027858995.1 Deltaproteobacteria bacterium
TGCTCCACAAGAGGTGGAGTGGGCAGATCTGTGCCAGGGGATAATCAATGTGCAAAAATTCTACAGGAGCCTTAACCGAAACGGCTATAACCTGGGGCTTATCTCATTTGAATCCTCTGCAAGCTCCATGGAGCTAAGGCTGAAGATGCTTGTCAGATCCAACCATGCTGCATGGGTCAGAAATGATCATACCGGTTTTGAAGTTATGCTGGGAGACATGGTAACCTTCACATCTCCTGAGGATACAGCCAAGGCTGCACGATCTTTTTTTTAAATATAAGTAATGAATGCTTAAACGTATGCAGCAAAATGGTATAAAAGTTTCACTTCCACACTGGTCTGATTAAAAGAAGGCTGAGGTAGCAGCAATTGGCAATATTGTTCTGGCGCATAGCTTTTTAAACATGGACGTAATCCTGATGAGGATTAAGCCGTGATCCCATAGAAAAAATACATGATCACCATGACAACCAGGATATATAAGAAAGTCATTCCGGTTCCAGCTCTCACATAGTCTTTTACTTTGTAGCCACCCGGTCTCATTATCAGGGCATTGACCTGGTGGGTCGGAAGGACAAAGGTATTCGATGCTGCAACAGCAACCAGCAGGGCAGCCATTCTGGGGTCAGCGCCTGTTTGAAGAGCCATATTCATGGCCAGAGGAATCAAGAGAACAGTGGCACCGACATTGGATGTAACCAGGGTGAAAAAAGAGGTCAGAAGACCAATAATTAAAAAGAGAGTCAAAGGTGTCAGGTATCCCTGAAAAATATGTGTTACACCCGTTGATATATAAAGAGCTGCGCCTGTCTTTTCAAATGCCAGACCAAGTGGGATCAGACCGGCCAGTAAGAAAACAGTCATCCAGTCCACACTTCTGTAGGCTTCATCAATACTTAGGACTTTTGTAAGGATCATGCCTGTGGCACCTGTAAGCAGAGCTATGGACAACTGGACTTTAAATCCCAGTGCCAGTACCAGTGCCAGTACCAGGCTGCCAATAGCAAAGGGTGCTTTTTCAGGGTGCATGATTTCACCTTTAATGTGTTCTGCAAAGATAAGATCATTCTTTCTTTGAAGCAAGTGGAATTTTTCCCATTGACCATGAAGCAGAAAAGCATCCCCGGCCTGAAGTTTTGTCTCTGAGATATCCTCAAGAAGTACCTCATTTTTGCGGTATATTGCCAGGGGGCTGACCTGATATATTTTCCTGAAATAAACCTGATGAAGGGTTTTTCCCACCAGCTCAGACCTTGGAGAGACAATTGCTTCAGTGACACCGGCATTATCGATAGACAGAACTTCGTTGAGTATATTGAGTTCCGGTAAAAGTGTCCATCCCATATCCTTGGCCAGTTTAGTTACATGCTCCTGGTTACTTATAACACCGATGGTGTCACCGGATTCTATAATATCTGCCCGTGCAGGTACGGTGATCCGGGTCTTGCCTCCACGGGTGCCGGGTTTACATATGCAGATAACAGTTGTGTGGTACAATGGCCTTATTTTCAGTTCATCTAATCTTTTTGTCTTAAAGTCAAGAGGGATAGTTAATTCATAAGCCTGGTTGAGTTCTTCGCCATAGGTACATTCCAGATCAGGATTCAGCAGGCACTCGTAGTTTTCTTCACATTTAACATCGGGTAAGATAAATTTTCTAAAAAAAACAAAATAAAGAATTGCTGTGATCACCAGGGAAATACCGATGGGGGTTACACTAAATAGACCAAAGGCTTCAAAGGGTTTACCGTCGAGAAGTTCCTGATTATTTACCCACCAGGATGCCATCAAATCATTGAGAAGAATAAGAGGGCTGGAACCGATAAGGGTAAGGCATCCACCGATTACTGCACAGAATCCCATGGGAATGAGAATTCTTGAAATGGGCACATTCAGTTGACGGCACATCCGGTTGGTTGCCGGCAGGAAAAGTGCTGCTGCACCAATATTCTGCATAAAACTGGAAATGAACGCGACAGTGCCTGAAATCAGGGCCATGATACGGACTTCGCTTTTGCCTGCCAATTTCACAATATGCCGGGCAAAAATATTCATTACTCCTGTTCTATCAAGGCCGTCCCCAATAATGATAACAGCAATAATGGATACAACAGCATTGGAACTGAGTCCGCTGATGGCCTGTGATGCCTCAATTACGCCGGACAATGGCAAAAGAACCATCATAAGAATACCAACCATATCAACTCTTACAATTTCAAATACAAAAAGCAGTGTCACAAAAATTAAAAACCCGAATACGATCATCATATCTGTGGTCATTTCAAGTGGTGGTACCATACTCTCCCCATTTACAAATAATTTTAATTAAATTAAATAATATAATATGGTTATGAGAGTCAAGAATATTAATTGTTTCCTTTGAATATTTGTTATAAAATCCAAAAATAAAAAATTTTAGCTGTTTCTTGACAAGAAAGAAAAAGCACTTATTTATTATTTTAAAACTTAGTTGAGGGTTGGTTGTAATCAGATAGATATATATTGATGCATTGAGGGTAAAATGCTTATATAATAGATACTCCATCCTCATGATGGTTTTGTAAAAAATTTACGTTTTTTCGACTTTGTCATTTCTAAAGATTAAATTAAAAGGAGAGTTATAAAATGGCCATTATCACAATATCAAGAGGTTCGTATAGCCGGGGAAAAGAGGTAGCCGAATCCCTCGCGCAACGACTCGGCTATGAATGCATATCTCGTGATATACTTCTTGAAGCATCAACAACTTTTAATATTCCTGAAATCAGGCTGATAAAAGCTTTACACGATGCACCGTCTGTTCTTGAACGATTCATCCACGGCAAGGAACGTTTTATCAGTTATTTCTGCTCCTCATTTTACAATCATGTGGTTAAAGACAATGTCGTGTATCATGGCCTGGCCGGGCATTTTTTCCTTCAAAATATTTCCCATGTTTTAAAAGTGCGGATTATTGCAAATTTGGAGGATAGAGTACAAGAAGAGATAAAGCGTGAAAACTGTTCCGCAGATAAGGCCCGCTACTCTTTGAAAAAAGATGACGAAGAACGCCGCAAATGGGGAATGCATCTTTATGGAAAGGATACAGAGTGCTGCAGTCTGTATGATATGATACTTCATATTGATGTTCTCTCTGTTAATGACGTGGTGGGTATTCTTGAAAAAACGATAAAAAAGAATAAGTTTAAAGCAACGGTTGAATCCAAGGGAAAACTGAAGACACGAACACTGCTTGCAAATATTCACGCCGAAATCGTGGATACTTCACCACGTGCAAGCGTGGAATTTGACGACGGTATAATTTCATTGGGAAACCTTGAAGGCCCACTGAAAAGCGACAAAAACACTCGCCAGAACACTGTAAATTCCCTAATTAAAACCTACGGATTAAAAGATGTAATTTTTAAAAAACCTGTAACGGCCAGAAGAGATCACATTAACCCTTTTTATAATCTTGATATCGACTAATCAATGGCAGTGGAGGTAGGGGTGAGACTGAAATTGCAGGGTAAACAGGCTTACACCTGAAGATCGGCACCACTGTCGCCGGCATTAAATTCATAGGGGATTTTCTGAGTATTTTAACTCTAATCATCTATATAAGCCCTGTGAGATCAAGAATACCTTTTATCGCAATAATGTTCCTATCCTTTGACCGACCTGAAGATCGACCTTATACCCTGAAATAGTTTTCCACAGGTAAAATAGGCATTGTGGCTCCGGTGGCTGCTGTTGTAAGTGCTGTTTTTACCCATTGCAAAAATAAAACAGACATATCTGATTCCTGCGAAAGAAAATTTTCTAATGATTATCCTGAAGTTTTTATCCTGAAACAGAAAATAAAAATGCCCTTTCCATATTATTTTTTGTTTTGAACCTTGACATTAAGTGAATGATCATTTATTTTAGGTTCATGAGGACAAAAAACGACATAAAACAGAAAGCATTGTTTGAAGCAACAATAAAGCTGGTAAATGAAATCGGGTTTGCTTCAAGTTCTGTCTCAAAGATTGCAAAAGAGGCCGGCATATCCCCTGCAACCATCTATGTCTATTACAAGAACAAGGAAGACCTCCTGGTCTCGACCTATATTGAAATAAAACGAAATATGAGCAAAGCAATACAGAAGGATTTTGATGACAGCCTGCCCATAAGGGATGGTTTAAAAAATATATGGTTTAAAATATTCGAGTATGTATCTACTCATTCGGCTTATTTCCAGTATGCAGAACAATTTTCAAATTCACCCTATAGTTCCCTGGTGGACAAACAGGAAATTGAAAAATATTTTGACCCGATGATTCAAGTGATCATAAAAGGAATTGAGCAGAAAATCATTAAAAATGTAAATTTTGAAATTTTAACTGCATTTATCTTTTATCCGATTATTGCACTTTCTAATCCACGGATATGCCAAGATTTTGACTTGAGCGATGAAAACATTGAAACTGCATTTAAACTGGCTTGGGATGCAATAAGATTTTGAAAAATTTAAAAATGGAAAATTTCACGGTAATAAGGATGCGCTGGATATGACCATTAAGGATTATACATCCTCTACATTAAGGTTTCTTTTTGAAAAAAATAATAAGACTCCTGATATGGATCTGCCGACCAAACCGGTTGACCTTTCCTTCGATCACTATGATCATTTGAATAAATATTCCATACAGATATTAAAAAGCATCACAAAAACATTCATCGTTCCACTGGGGGTCGGTGAAAGACTTGCATGCTGGGGTGTACCAGATGACAAGATCATTGAACTGGACTGGTGGGAACATTATGATTATAATGAACATCTTAAGATCACAGCTACACCTGCCCAGCATTTCTCCGGACGCGGTGTCAGAGACCGGAACAAAACCCTTTGGGTATCCTGGGTCATTACATCTCCTGACTTTAATATATTTTTCAGCGGAGATTCAGGCTATTTTAACGGATTTAAAACCATAGGTGACACATATGGCCCCTTTGACATGACCTTTATTGAATGCGGTGCATATGACAAACTCTGGCATCAGGTTCATATGTTCCCGGAAGAAACCGCCCGGGCCCACCTTGATCTTAAAGGGAATATTCTGCACCCGATTCACTGGGGGACATTCAATCTTGCCCTGCATCCCTGGTATGAGCCCATGCAGCGACTGGCAGATGCTGCCGAATCAAGCAAAACACCTCTTGCAACTCCAATTGCCGGAGAAACCATAGACTATAACACACAAATATTAGGCTCATACTGGTGGGAAAATGTCTTGAAAAAAAACCAGCTTGATAAACTTTCACAAACCAGCATATTCAAGAGGACTACAAATGAACGTTAACAAATGGGACAGCAAAAACATTTCAGATCAAACCGGTAAAACAGCCATTATAACCGGTTCAAACAGCGGTATCGGTCTTGAAACTGCAAAAGTACTGGCTGGCAAAAACGCCACTATCATCATGGCTGTCCGCAACCTTGATAAAGGTCAGGCAGCCTTAGATACTATTAAAGGCCAGTATCCAACATCAAAGGTTATTGCCATTAAACTGAATCTGGCAGCCCTTTCTTCGGTAAAAGCCTTTGTAGATAAATTCAAAGAAACCCATTCCCGCCTTGATCTCCTGATCAATAATGCCGGGGTTATGGTGCCTCCCTACCAGAAAACAGCTGATGGGTTTGAGCTTCAAATGGGGACCAACCACTTGGGACCCTTTGCATTAACCGGCATGCTTATGGATTTGATAAAGCAGACACCCTGCAGCCGGATTGTAAATGTCAGCAGCATTGCGCATAAAGGGGGAAGTATTGATTTTGATGATCTTCACTGGGAAAAAAGAAAATATAAAAAATGGAGCGCATATGGAGACAGCAAAATAGCCAATCTTTATTTTACATATGCCCTTCAAAAAAGGCTGAACAATGAAAACTCCAATGTCATTGTTACAGCAGCCCATCCAGGCTGGACAGCCACTGACCTGCAACGGCACAGCGGTCTCTTTTCTAGGTTGAATCCATTGTTTGCCCAGACAATTCCAATGGGCGCTCTTCCCACATTATACGCTGCCACAGCACCAGATGTCAGAGGCAAGGACTTTTTCGGACCCAGCGGGTTTATGGAAATAAAAGGGTATCCAAAAAAAGTTCAATCCAATTCCAGGTCCAAGAGTCCTGATCTGACAGAAAAACTCTGGAAGATTTCAGAAAAACTGACCAATGTAACATTTTAAGCTCCAGCAAATTATCCGGAACTCAACTTTGAGGCTGTAGCATAAATCATGACTAACATGAAATTGTTAATCTCTCACTCCTTAATCTAATTATTGAGAATTACTGGAATAGTTTGAATTTTAATTAATATTTTGATATTGGGTTTTGAGGCTTCTTGCTTCCCCTTTCTTTTATTTGATGCGCATTGCTGAGAAACACTCTGGTTTTAAAATTAATTTAAAAAAAGAGGATAAGTGATATTTATGACTGGCGCTTTCTGGTTGAATACAATAATAAAATCTTTATCTTTATGGACAATAGCATATGGAACAGGCAGTCTTGTTTTTTATAAGAATGTCAAGGTCAACTATACCAGAAAGATAAATCATTTTGCTCTCTTTTTTCTGCCCATGTA
>JAQIBP010000128.1 GCA_027858995.1 Deltaproteobacteria bacterium
GAAACTGTTTACCCCAGAATGATTGAGTAATGACTCTGTGTGAGTACCTTTGAAAAGCTCTCACAAATTCACAACATCAATCATTCTGTAAGGTACCAGTTTTTGGCGGTCAGTGGAGTAAATCTTAGAACCTGGTTTCTGCCCATCAGGGTATTGCAAGTTCCAGCCAGCGGCCAAAAGGTAAATCCCCTGCAACGGGTTATACAAGATTTCTTATAACAAATATCCAGTTATTTGGTTCGCTTTGGCTGATAGGAACACAATGGTTCTTCTGCAAGATAGTTGCCGGTTGCTTCATACGCACGGGCACGGCATCCGCCGCATACTTTTTTGTATTCACAGATACCGAATTTATCTTCAAGGTTGTCAAAGTTTCTTAAAGTTTTAAAAACCTTTGAATTTTCCCACATATCTTAAACCAATACTTGACAAAAATTAAAACATATTTTAAGATTTTTATAAATATTTTAAAATATGTTTTAGTATATTTATATAATTATGAGTAAATCTTAAATCATGATTTATGAAAGAGGTGGACATGTTAAATTATTTTAGAGGTAAACAGGCCAGGATTTTTCAGGCTGTCCCTGATGATTTTGTTAGAAAAAAATATATGAAATTATTGACTTCGTCTGACAGGCTTGTGGGTTTAATAGGGCAGAGGGGTGTCGGAAAAACAACTCTGTTGCTGCAATACCTGAAGAATAATTTTAAAGTCAGTGAATATTTATACTTTAGCGCTGATGATATTTATATAGCAGATACAAAATTCTATGACATTGCAGATGAGTTTGTCAGGCTTGGCGGAAAAGTGATGGTTATTGATGAAATTCATAAATATTATAACTGGGCACAGGAAATAAAAAATATTTATGACTCATTTCCAGAACTGCTCATACGATTCAGCGGATCTGCAATGCTCAATATCATGTATGAAAAATATGATTTAAGCAGACGATGTGTTACCGCACAGATGGAAACTTTAAGTTTTCTGGAATTTCTTGAGCTTGATAAAAAACTTGAACTGCCATTACTACCACTGGATGATATTATCACCCGGGGTTCAGAGATCAGCCTTGACCTTGCGCTCTCCCACTCAAATATTTACAGCGGTTTTAAAGATTTTCTCAAATTCGGTGCATATCCGTTTTTCATGGAAGATAAGGATACATATAAAAATAAGCTTTTTAATGCACTTGAGAAAATTATTAATGAAGATATACCATCATGCCATAAGATTGATTACAGTCAGCTGATAGTTTTTAAAAAAATTATTGCCATATTGATTGAGTCAAGAGTACCGTATAAGGTTAATATGGTAAAGTTATCTAAAAAACTTGGTGTCAGCCATCCCACCCTTGCTTCCTATCTTGCAATGCTGAAGGATTCAAAAATTTTTCATCCAGTTAAAAAATACTCTGTTAAAGTATCAAAAAAACCCGAGAAGCTCCTTTTTGATAATACTAATATACTCCAGGCCTATGCTGATGAGTTTGGAATTGAAGTTAATGCAGGAACAGTTAGAGAGACTTTTTTTGCCAGCTGTTTTTCTGATATTTTTTATTCTGATATAGGCGATTTCAGGGTGAAAGATATGTTTTTTGAGATTGGAGGGAGGAACAAAACATTTAAGCAGATCAAAGATGTGGAAAACAGTTGTCTGGTTATTGATACAGATTACACAACACAGGAACGCAAAATACCTTTATGGCTTTTTGGATTAATGTGATTTAAGTACTACCTGCTTTTCCCTGGCTGATAGGAACACAAAGGTTCTTCTGCAAGATAGTTGCCGGTTGCTTCATAGGCACGGGCACGGCATCCACCGCATACTTGTTTATATTCACAGATACCGCATTTATCTTCAAGGTTGTCAAAGTTTCTCAAGGTTTTAAAAACCTTTGAATTTTCCCACACATCTTTAAAGTTTTGCTTTGTGATATCACCACATTCAACATCAAGAAAACCACAGGTCTGTACTCTTCCAACATGGGAGACAAAGCAAAAACCTGTTCCTGCAAGACATCCCCTTGTAACAGCATCAAGACCATGGGTTTCAAAGTTTATTTTTTTGCCATCTTTTTTTGCCCGCTGCCTCAAAATCCTGTAATAGTGCGGGGCACAGGTAGCCTTGAGTTGAAGTTTTGTCTTCTCCTGCTGATCATAAAACCAATTTAAAGTCTCTTCATATTCTTTTGCATTTATTTCACTGTCAACAATGTATTTGCCACGACCCGTGGGTACAAGAAGAAAAATATGGTGGGCAACCGCTCCAAGATTTTCTGCAAGATTTAAAATTTTAGGTATTTCATCAAGATTGGTTTTTGTAATGGTTGTGTTGATTTGAAATTCAATTCCGGCTTTTTTGGCAATTTCAATTCCTCTGATGGAATTCTCAAAGGCATTTTCAAGCCCTCTGAAGGTATCATGTGTCTCAGGTATTGAGCCGTCAAGACTGACACTGATTCTTTTTATGCCGGATTCTTTCATTTTTTGGGCATTCTCTCTGGTGATCAAGGTTCCATTGGGAGCCATTACCATGCGAAGCCCTAAACTTGTGCCATGGGCTGCAATATCAAATATATCATCCCTTAAAAGCGGTTCTCCGCCGGTAAGGATAATAATGGGCTGTCCCACCTCTCTTATCTGTTCCAGCAGTTTAAAGGAAGCCTTTGTATCAAGCTCATTGTCATAGGGGTGGTCTTCTGCCACAGCCCGGCAATGTTTGCAGGAAAGGTTGCATCTTCGTGTGACTTCCCATGCAACAAGGCGCAGAGTATTGGCTTTGGGTTTATGCCCAGACCCGTGGTGATGATTCATTATTTGTTTAACTCTCTTGCAACGTCAATTGCAGAATAGGTCAAGATTAAATCAGCCCCTGCTCTTTTAATGGATAACAGGGTTTCCATGATAATTTCATTTGCATTTACCCAGCCCATTATCTCTCCTGCTTTCATTATTGAATACTCACCGCTTACATTATAGGCAGCAATTGGAAGATCAATCTCTTCTTTTAATCTATAGATAATATCAAGATAGGAGAGGGCGGGTTTTACCATGATAATGTCTGCGCCTTCTTCCATATCCATTGTGGCTTCCCGCAGGGCTTCAATTGAATTTGCTGGATCCATTTGATAGGTTTTTCTGTCACCAAACTGGGGTGCTGATTCTGCAGCCTGTCTGAAAGGGCCGTAAAATGCCGAACTGTACTTGACTGCATAGGACATGATTGGAGTATTGGAAAAACCCTCTTCATCAAGAGTTTGTCTTATTTCGCTGACTCTGCCGTCCATCATGTCAGAAGGGGCGACCATGTCAGCTCCAGCTTCTGCATGGGAAAGGGCAGTCTTTGCAAGAAGATCAAGAGATGCATCATTGTCAATAATACCTTTTTCCACAACTCCGCAATGGCCGTGATCCATGTATCCGCAAAGGCAGACATCTGTTATTACAAGTATATCAGGTACTTTCTCTTTTACTGCTTTAACAGCTTTTTGAACAATGGAGTCTGGTGCATAGGCTCTTGTTGCCAGAGAATCTTTTTTATCAGGAATGCCAAATAAAATGATAGCAGGTACTCCTGCCTCATATGCTTCTTTTGCTTTTTTAACAATATAATCACAGGAAAACTGGAAATGTCCGGGCATGGATTCAATTGGTTTTTTAACTTCTTTTCCCTCTATGGCAAAGAGAGGAAGTATCAAATCATCACAGGAGAGTTTTGTCTCCCTTATCATTCGCCTGAAATTTTCATTTGCTCTTAATCTTCGACCTCGAAAATCGGGGAAAAGCATTATACACTCTCCTTTTTAATCTCTTCATCTGTCAGATAGCATGCAGGATCTGAGTCCCATGGATCATTGGCAACAGATTCAGCCCTTGCCCTGAAGTTACCCCCGCAGATATCAAGCCATCTGCAACCGGCACATCTGCCTTTAACATATTTTTTTTTCTCTTTGAGTTTCATTAAAAATTCATTATCAACATCTGTCCAGATTTTTGAAAAAGGTCTCTGCTTGATATTGCCAAGGCTTTTTTCCCTCCAGAATTGATCAGGATGAACTTCACCGTCCCAGGAGATACATCCAATGCCTCGGCCTGAACTATTGCCTTCATTCATTTCAAGAAGCTCAAGGACTTCAGCAGCCCTTTCAGGATCTTCGTTAAGCAGCCTTTTATATACATAGGGCCCGTCAGCATGGTTATCAACGGTGAGCACTTCTTTTGGTTTGTTTCTGTCATGGAGATCTTTTGTTCTCTCCATTATAAGATCAAGAACTTTTCTTGTCTCTTCGTGGGAGAGGTCCTCTTTTGCTATTTCAGAGCCTCTGCCTGAATATACAAGATGGTAAAAGCATGCCCTTGGAATATTTTTCTCTTCAAGAAGATCAAAAATACCTGGAATATCTTTTACATTTCTTTTATTAATGGTAAACCGCAAGCCCACTTTGATACCTGCTTTCTGGCAGTATTCTATGGCTTTCATGGCTTTTTTATAGGAGCCTTTAACCCCTCTGAATTTATCATGGGTCTCTTCAAGTCCGTCAAGGCTGATACCTACATAGGAGAGTCCGATCTCTTTTAAAGCTTTGGCTTTCTCTTTGGTAATCAAGGTCCCGTTTGTGGAAATAACAGCCCGCATGCCTTTGTTTACAGCATATTGTGCATATTCAATGAGTCTTGGATGCACCAGGGGTTCTCCTCCTGAAAAGAGAAGGACAGGAACACCAAATTCTGCAAGATCATCAATCATGGCAAGGCTTTGTTCACGGTTGAGCTCATTATCATAGGAGATATTTTCTGATTTTGCATAGCAGTGAACACATTTTAAATTGCAGCGTCTTGTCATATTCCAGACAATCACAGGTTTTTTATCTTTTGAGAATTGCAGAAGATGGGAGGGCATCTGTCCTGAATGTCTCTCATATCGCAATGCATCTGACGGTTCCACGGTTGCGCAGTATAGTTTTGAAATTCCGATCATGTTATTTCTTTCCTGATAAGATTGTTAAGATAAGTTTCATGGTCTGTTAAAGCTGCTTTTGATATAAAGAATCTGCTTTTTCCTGTTTTTTCACGGATAAGGTTAAAGCCGTCATAAAAATTATCATATATTTTTGATAATATCTCTTCATTTGTTGCATCATGATTGATAAACTGTTCAATTATAAAATCAATGGCATCTTCTTCAAAATTTATGTTGAAATCATAACTTTTAGATACTTCAACTTCAATCTCTTTGACTGAATCATGGAAGGTCTTTATTCTTTTTACTGCATCTTCAATTTCCATGACATGATTACAAAAATAGAGAGCCACCATATTGCATCTAACTTCTGAAAGTGTCAGTCCATGACGGATGGACAATATTTTCCAATTCTCTTTTATATATTTGAGGATGTAATTTTTATGATGTAAAAAGGCTTGTTCATAAAGCTGATTCCATTTCAGAGAATTTTCATTTGATAAAAGATCATCAAGATGAGTTTTGGGGTCATTTAAAACATCTTCAGTAATTGTAAATTTTGAGATATTGTGTGAAGGAAGTTTTTCTTCAAAATCAAGTAGCGCCTCTTCTACAACACTTACCAGGCCTCTTGCCCCAGTGTTTTCTTTAAATGCTCTTTTTGCCAGAGTTTTTAAGGCATTGTCTGTGAAAACAATTTGAATACCATAGGCATTAAAATCGAGACGTTTGCTTAAAATTACTGGGTTGTTGGGCATTTTTAAAATTGAATACAAGTCTTTTTCAGTCAGGGTATCAAGAATACATCTCACAGGAAGTCTTCCTATGAATTCAGATTCAAAGCCAAACTTCACAAGGTCCTGGGCCTTTGTCTGCTTGAGCAGTTCATCACTGTTTTGAATTTTTAAAAGTTTTGATCCAAATCCAATATTTTGTTTGGACAATCGTCTTTTGACAACATCGGAAAGCTCGGTAAATGCACCACTGACAATGAAAAGGATATTGGCAGTGTTTACACTCCGTTTTGATCGTTTGCCGGTTCTTTGATAGGCTTCCAACTCCTGCATCATGGATACGGGATCATGGGGAACTTTTAAATCTACATCAGTCTCTTCCATGGGTTTTAACAAAGCTCTCTGAACACCGGTTTTTGAAACCTGGGAGCCGATTACATTGGGGCTTGATGCAATTTTATCAATCTCATCAATATAGACAATACCGCATTCAGCAAGTTTAATATCATCATTTGCCTCTTTGACCAGATCCCGGATTAAATCTTCAACATCTCCGCCAACATACCCTGTTTCAGAAAATTTTGTTGCATCAGCTTTTACAAAGGGAACCCCTATTTTTTTTGCAATCAACTTAATTAAATAAGTCTTGCCAATTCCAGTGGGGCCAAACATTAAAATATTAGATTTAATATTACCGGTTATTTTTGACATACCTTCATTTGTAGTTTGAGAATATCTGATCCGGTTAAAGTGGGTGCATATTTTTGTGGACAGAATTGATTTTGCTTTTGTCTGTTTTACAACATATTGATCAAGATAAGAGATCAGTTCTTCAGGCTTTATATTAAAATTGATAAATTGTTTTCTGCCTTTTGCAGCAGGCTTGCCTGAAGTTGGATCCCGCTTTGGAAGAACAGAGGGAGTAATAATTTTAACATTGCCTCCGAATTTTTTATTTAAAAATTCACCAAGTTCTTTTTCAATTTTCTTGGGATCCTGATTAAGAGGAATCTGATATTGGATACTCTTTTTTTCTGAATCTTGATCTTTTATATTTTTGGATATACTGTTTTTTTTCATCATAAACTAATATAAACAAAGTTGAGAATAATTCAAGGTGAGAGCTAAAGATTGATCAGGCTTTTTCAGTTATTGTCTTTCTCTTTAAAAAGCTCACATGGTCAGCTTGTGGCAGAAAAAGCCATGAACATTTTATGTCCGCGGCTTTTATGGTGCCGAAGGGGAGATTTGAACTCCCACGGGTTGCCCCACACGCCCCTCAAGCGTGCGTGTCTACCAATTCCACCACTTCGGCGTTTATTAGATTTGAGCTTTGAGTAATGCGATTTGAGAAAAACAGTATTCTCACATCTCCTCACTCACATCTCATTTATCTGTTTGCTCAACTGGAGTAGTGCCGTTCTTCATAACGGATGTATCTGCCTGATGGCCTGATAAATAGGCTAAAGTCAGGGAAGTTAGCATGAAAAGGATAGCAACTGCTGTTGTAATTTTAGTTAACAGGCTTGCAGGGCCTCCAGCTCCAAAAAGTGTCTGGCCTGAGCCTCCCCCCATGGAGATTCCCATTTCAGCACCTTTTCCGCTTTGAAGTAGTACAATCAAAATTAAAAGAATACAAAATGTAACATGTAACGCGACCGTTATAGTTGTCATAATTATTTAAAGGTCTCTATATTTAATAATGTTTATAAATGTATCGGCATCAAGGCTTGCTCCGCCAACAAGAGCTCCATCAACATCCTTGATACCCATTAACTCTTTTACATTGTCCGGGTTCACAGAACCACCATATAATATCCTTGTTTTGTCTGAAAAATCATTTGAAAATAGTTTTTCAAGCAGTGAACGCAGATATTGATGAACTTCATCAACCTGGTCAACACTTGCTGTCTTACCTGTGCCAATTGCCCATACAGGTTCATAGGCAAGAACTAAGTTTCCAAGTTCATCAAAACTCAAGCCTTTTAACCCATTTGACACCTGTTTGTCAAGTATGGAAAATGTTTTTTCCTCATCTCTATCTGTTTCAGTTTCTCCTATACACAAGACAGGTTTCAGTCCAGATCCCATGGCAGCTCTGATTTTTTTGTTTACTGACAGATCAGTCTCGCCAAAATATTGTCTTCTTTCTGAATGACCTATGATAACATATTCTGCTCCAGCAGCTTTAATCATCTCTGCTGAAACTTCACCTGTGAATGCTCCCTGATTTTCAAAATAGAGATTTTGAGACCCCACTTTTATTCTGGAGTCTCTTAAAGTAGTTGAAACAAGAGGCAAACTCAGATAAGTCGGTGCTATCATAACATCCACATCTGTAACATCCGAACAAAGCTTTGCAAGTTCCATAGCTGTTTCCACAGCTTCAGGACCGGTTTTATACATTTTCCAATTACCGGCTATTAAAGGTGTCCTACTCATTTTGTATCCTTTCGAATTTATATTAAAGAACAAGCTAAGCGCTTGGATTCTTTCATGCTTTGGTTTCTGCCCTTCAGGGTATTGTGTGGCAGAAAAATCGGGTCCATCAGCTTCTGCCTTTTAGGGTACATGGCAGTTATAGGGATCTGCCAACCATTATTGCAAGATCAATCATTCTATTGGAATATCCAGCCTCATTGTCATACCATGAATAAATTTTAACCATATTGCCGTTGATGACATCTGTGCAGTCTGCATCAACGATGGAAGAGAGAGGGTTTGAGTTAAAATCAATGGAAACCAGAGGGATATTACAATATCCTAATATCCCTTTTAGATTTTCTTTTGATGCAAGCTCAAGGGCATTATTAATATCTTCTTTTACAAGACCTCGTCTTTCAGTTATAACAACAAAATCCACCATGGAGACATTTGGAGTTGGAACCCGAACCGATAGTCCATTGAGTTTGCCTTTTAGTTCAGGGAGAACAAGAGCTACAGCCTTAGCAGCACCTGTGGTCGTTGGAATCATGGACAAACCTGCTGCTCTTGCCCTTCTTAAATCTTTATGTGGAAAATCAAGTATGCGCTGATCCCCGGTATAGGCATGAATAGTGGTCATCATTCCTGAAACAATGCCGAAATTATCAAGCAGAACCTTGGCAACAGGAGCAAGGCAGTTTGTTGTGCATGATGCATTTGAAATTATATTGTGAGATGAAGGATCATACATATCATCATTAACACCCATGACAATTGTGATATCAGGATTGCTTGCAGGTGCAGAAATAAGTACTTTTCTTGCTCCCCCTTCAAAATGTTTTGACGCACTCTCATGGTCTCTGAAAAGACCCGTACACTCACACACAATATCCACGTTGGCATTTTTCCAGGGGATTTGACCCGGGTCTTTATATGAAAAGTTTTTTATTGTTTTCCCATCAATATTCAGGCAATCTTTATCTGCAGTTACAGAACGGTTAAGAAGGCCGTGAACAGAATCATATTCAAGAAGGTGAGCCGTAGTTTTGGTATCAGTCAGGTCATTTATGGCTGTTACTTCAATCTCAGGATTATTTAATGCTGTGCGGAAAATCATTCTTCCGATTCTGCCAAATCCGTTAATACCTAATTTAATAGTCATTGATTGCCTCCTTTTTTAAAAAATTATGCTCTTTTTGCTCCTTTTAAAATTCCACTGGCAAGGGATATGCTTCTTTTCCCATTTTCAATAAGAGATGAAGTCAAGGTGGCCATATCCATTTTTTTTCTCGAGTTAATGGCTTTTAAAAGTATGGGAAGATTTACACCAGAGATCACTTCAACTTTGCCTTCTTCTAAGAAAGAGTAGCTTAGATTGGAAGGAGTTCCTCCAAACATATCTGTTAATATGAGAATTCCTTTATCAGTTTTTACTTTTGCGATTCCTTTTTTTATTTTTTTTCTTAAACTGTCTGGATTCTCCAGGATGTTAATTGAAACAAAACCAATGTTCTCCTGGCTTCCTTCGAGGATAAGTTCTGCGGTTTCAATTAAAGCATTTCCAAGGTTTGCGTGTGTTACTAAAAGTATTCCTGTCATGTCTGTTTTGTTTCCCGGTCAATATCCCTGTGGATGAGACCAGGGTTGAGTCCTTTTTTGTTAAGATGTTCAAAGATATTCCTTGCAATGGCTACGCTCCTGTGTCTGCCACCGGTACAGCCTATTGCAAATGTCAGGTAAGCCTTATTTTCCCTTTTATATAAAGGGATTAAATAATCAAGAAGGTTTAAATATTTTTCAAGGAAACTTTTTGTTTCCCTGTTGGATAGTACAAATTGTTTAACAGCTTGTGATTCACCATCAAGAGTTCTAAGTTCCGGTACAAAATAGGGGTTTGCCAGAAATCTCATATCCATGACAAGATCAGCATCATTTGGAATGCCATATTTAAATCCAAAGGAGACGATATTTATTCTTGTCAGGCTGTATGATTCCCCCTTGCTATGAATCAGGCTTAGAATTTTGGATTTTAGTTCATGTACATTATAGTTGCTTGTATCAATATTGTGGTGTGCTGTCTGCTTCATGGGGTGCATTATGTTTTTTTCAAATTTGATACTGTCCAGAAGACTTCTTTGACTCGTAACAGGATGCTGCCGCCTGGTCTGACTGAATCTTTTCAGCAGGGTATTAATATCTGCTTCAAGAAATATTATTTCTATGGGTATTCCCATGGCCTCAATTGAACATATGCCGGTTGGATAATCTGTGATAAAGTTTTTACTTCTCATATCCATAACAAAGGCAAGTCCCTTGATGCCCGGATTCTCCTGTAAAGGCAGCTCCAGGAATTTTGGTAAAAGCTCCAAGGGCATATTATCCACACAATAATATGAAGCATCTTCAAATGCCTGGATAGCAGTGGTTTTTCCAGATCCGGAAAGACCGGTTATGATATAAACTTTTTGCATATTATATTAAACTTTTTTTTTATAAACTAACAACTCAATTCTCAATTCTTAAAACTCTTCATCCTTCTCCATGATAATTTCATAAATATCATCTACAGATTGGGCAGACAGCAGCCCCTTTTTAAATTCATCTGTTTTTAACAGTTTGGAGATTTGAGCGAGAACCTTAAGATGTCCCCCTGTAGAATTTTCCGAAGTCAGCAGCACAAAGAAAATGTGGACTGGTCTGTTATCAAGGGATTCATATTCAATTCCTTTTTTGCTCAGCCCAAACCCGATAATAATAGATTCCGTAAGATCTAATTTTCCATGGGGAATAGCAATCCCGCCGCCAATACCTGTACTGCCGAGTTGTTCTCTTTCCAGGAGAATTCTTGTTATTGTTTTTGCAGATGTTTTAGTGGTTTTTGAAATTGTTAATGCAAGTTCATCAATAACACCTTTTTTGTCTTTGGCTTTAAGATCTGCAATAATCGAGTCTTTTTGTAAAAACTGGCTGATTTTCATTTAACTTTATTATCCTCTGGGCTGAATTAATCCAAGCTTTCCACTGTTGTGTTTATATAAAACATTGAGTTGTTCGGTTCTTGCATTGTTGAAAACAAAAAACGATTGTCTGCCTGAATCCAATTCAATTAACGCATCTTCAATGTCCATGGGTTTATAATCAATTGTCTCTATTATTATCTGATCCAGCATAGGATTGTCTGAAATATCTTCTGAAAATTGTGATTCCACCGGTTTATTTTTAATACTCTGTTTGTTGCCGGACATATGTCGTTTGATCTTCTCTTTATGTTTTTTAATTTGGATACTTACTTTATCCATAAGAGCATCAATGGATGAATACATACTTTCAGAGTTTTCTCTGGCATGAATTTTCAATCTGTCACAGGTAAGTGTTATTTCAGCAATATGTCTGATTTTCTCAATGGATAAAACAACATAAGCTTCGCCGGGGCTGTCTAACATTTTATCAAATTTGGCCAGTTTTTTATAAACATAGGATTTTAAGGAATCTGAGGAGTCAATTTTTTTAAAAGTAATAGTTGTCTGCATAAAAATTCTCCTTAAAGTTGTTTGCGTTTGTTGGAAGGCAATATATTAAGCACCTTTCTGTATTTAGCAACAGTTCTTCTTGCAATATTAATATTGGCTTTTTGAAGAATAGCTGCTATTTTGTCATCACTAAAAGGCTGAGTATGGTCTTCATTTTCTATTAATAGTTTAATCCTGTCCTTTACGCTGGCTGATGCCATGGCCTGACCACCGGTTCGCTTAATGGAAGAGTTAAAAAAATATTTTAACTCAAAAAGTCCCTGGGGTGTGTAGGTATATTTATTGGTTGTTACACGGCTGATTGTGGATTCATGCATTTCGATATCTTCTGCAATGTCTTTTAAAATCAGAGGTCTTAAATATGCAATGCCTTTTTCAAAAAATTCTTTTTGAAATTTCAGAATACTCTCCATCACAAGATATATTGTTTTCTGGCGCTGGTGGATACTTTTAATAAGCCAGGAGGCAGACTGCATTTTTTCATTCAGGTAATTTTTTGTCTCTTTTGATATTTTGCGGCCATTGGAAATAGTATCTTTATAAAATCTGTTGATTTTCAGTCTTGGCAGCCCGTTATCATTCATGACAATTTTAAAATCATCCCCATGCTTGTAAACATAGATATCTGGTGTAATATAGGCTGCCTCTCCAGTTGAAAATCTGCGACCGGGTTTTGGCTCGAGATATTGAATAATTTTAACTGCTGTTCTTACATCATCAGTAGAAATTTTTAATTTTTTTGCAATTTTTTTGGTGTTTCTGTTTTCAAGGTTTTTTAGATGATTTTTTATTATTTCAATAATAATAACATTGTCAATGCCAAGCTGATGAACCTGGATAAGCAGAGTTTCACAAAGATTCCGGCCACAGACACCCGGCGGGTCAAAAGTTTGAAGTACTGACAGCACTTTCTCCACATTTTCAACATCACAACTGAAATTTTGGGCAATCTCTTCAACACTGATGCAAAGGTAACCGTCTTTGTTTAGATTACCGATAATCATATGGCCGATTTTCTCTTCACCTTTCTCCAATCCCGAGAGCATCAACTGCCATTGAAGGTGGTCTTTCAAGGTTTTTTTATCAGAAGTAAAGGCTTCATAATTAGGTGCTTCCCTGTTTTCTGATTCCGTGTATACTCTTCCTGTTGAATTATATTCATTAATATAGTTTTCCCAGTCAGTATCTGTTCTTACATTGTCTTCAATGGTGACTTCTTTTTCAGGTGTCTCTTTCTCTTTTGCAGCACTATCCTTCTCTTTGGCTGTAATTTTATTATCAGATAATTCATGAGTGCCTGTTTCTTCAAGGGCCGGGTTTTGTTCCATCTCCTCTTGAATCATTTCAGCAAGTTCAATGCGGGAGAGCTGGAGCAGCTTAATTGCCTGCTGAAGCTGAGGAGTCATGACAAGCTGCTGCGTTAATATCAGGTTTTGATGTAATCCAAGTTCCATATTATAATTTGAAATTTTCTCCGAGATAGATTTTTCTGGCTATTTTACTTGAAATAATTTTATCAGGATTACCTGATTCAATAACTTTTCCCTGGCTCATGATATAAGCATTATCACAGACTCCAAGGGTTTCCCTTACATTATGATCTGATATTAAAACGCCTATTGACTTTTTAGTCAACTGATAAATTATCTTTTGAATATCAATAACCGCCAGAGGATCAATGCCTGCAAAGGGTTCATCAAGAAGAATAAAGAGAGGATCTATTGCAAGGACTCTTGAAATCTCAAGCCTCCTTCTCTCTCCTCCGGAAAGAGAGCTTGCTTTCTGATTTGCAAGTTTGTTTATTCCCAGCTCTTTCATGAGACCCATGGCTTTTTGTTCAATATTAAATCCATTTTTTGGTAATACTTCAAGTATGGCTGTAATATTCTGTTTTACAGTCAGCTTTCTAAAAATAGATGATTCCTGGGGAAGATAACCAATCCCTTTTCTTGCCCTTATATACATGGGATATTGAGTGATATCTTCCTTATCTATATAAACCGTACCTTCATCAGGTTTAATCAGGCCAACTGCCATATAAAATGTTGTTGTCTTCCCGGCCCCATTGGGCCCGAGAAGGCCTGTGACATGGCCTTGTTTTACTATGAGGTTTACATCATCTACAACCTTTTTATTGTCATAGATTTTTACAAGATTTCTAATTTCAAGCTGTTTCATTATTTTTTTTCCGGGACAGTATCTTTTGTGATATTATCTTCAGGATTAAAAAGCGCTTCAACTCTTTTTTCTCCGTCACTCTCCACAATTACCTTGTCCTCTTTTCTAAAAAGAGTAATTTTGGTTCCAGTTACAAAACTTGAACCTGTTATTAATTTTGGAGATTTACCTGTGAGAATCAATATCTCATCTTTTGTGGTATAAACTGCTTTATCTGCAAAGGCTTTTCGCTCTTTAGAGATATATCTGACATTACCCGTTGAAATAATTTTTTTGACACTGCTTTGGGGAGCCGACTCTTTCTCTTTTTTATTATCATTAAAATAAATTTGTATGGAATCTGCAAAAAGTGTTGAATCCTCCATAACAGCTTTAACATTCCCTGAAAATTCAACCATGGATGATTTTTCTTGTGCAGTCATTTTGTCAGACACAACATGAATGGGTTTCTGGCTTTTCTCCTTTGATGTCTCAGTTAGACCTAAGTTTGATATTAAAAAAAGTGCAAAGCATGCAAGAGTAAGCAAAAACAGATATTTTTGTATTAATTTACAGAATATTGAAATTTTCACTGAACCTTCCTTTAACATGCCCTTCTAAAACAGTGTACCTGTCATTTAATTTTGTTGTCATTGAATCCGCTTCAATGACAGAACCTTTTTTTGTAAGTTTAACGTGAGTATCAGAATATATTATATGTTTTTTTTTATTATAATGCAACTTGTCAGTTTTAAGGGTTGAATTTTCATAGCTTACAACCACACTGTCTGAAAATGTCATATCATGGGTTTTTGTGTTGAGAAAGCCTTTTTCAGCTTTCAGGTGAATTTTCTTTGCCTCTTTGGTATAAAAAGTGATGGTGACATCCTCGAGTTCTGCCTTGTTTTTATTTTTTAAAAGAGTTGCAGATGCAGCTTTGAGCTCCCACTCTTTTATACCATTTTTTTTTGATATCTGTTGTAAAACATTTAATTTCAGTGCTGCTTTAGTATCTATCTTAATATTTTTGATTTTTACAGGTTTGGACAGCAGTCTGTCAAAATAAACAAAACCGCTGATAACTATTACCATCAATATAAGCAACCCTATTAAAGGATATGTCAGCTTGTGTTTTAAAGGTTTTGTCATGACAGGTATTTATTAAGGATATCGCTCCACAAACCTTTTGCTTTTAATATACTTTCACAAACTTCTCTTACAGCTCCATGGCCGCCTTTTAAATTTGTGATAATATCACAATGTCTCTTTACATCATCACAACCATCTGCAACACAAAAAGAGACACCAACCTGTTTCATGACAGGCAGATCAATGAGATCATCTCCCACAAAAACCATGTTTTCAGGATTAATGCCGGTTTGTGATATTATTGATCCAAGGACCTTTGATTTGTTTTCTACCCCGGCAAACAACAGAGAGATACCAAGCTTTTGACACCTGTGTTCCAAAGCTTGTGAGCTTAAGCCTGTTATAATACCTACTTTAACGCCCGCCTCCATTAAAAGTTTTATTCCAAGACCATCTTTTGCATTAAATTTTTTTATCTGTTCTCCTGAGTCTGAGTAAATAATGCCTGCATCTGTCAGAACTCCATCCACATCAAGAAGCAGAAGTTCAATATTGGCAAGTTTCTCTTTCATGAAGTTATCCCACACTTTTTTTTAAAGCAGCAATAGTTGATAGAAAATTTTGCATATCCTTTAAAGGCATGGAATTAGGCCCGTCACACAGGGCTTTTTCAGGATCAGGATGGGTTTCTATAAATAAACCATCAGCTCCTGCTGCAATGGCAGCCCTGGAAAGGGTCGGAACAAATTGTCTCTCCCCGGCAGAAGAATCTGCGGCACCTCCGGGAAGCTGCACACTGTGTGTTGCATCAAAGATAACCGGTACTCCAAGAGCCTTGATAATAGGTATACAACGAAAATCCACAACAAGATTATTATACCCGAATGATGAACCTCTTTCAGTAATACTGATATTTGTATTGCCGGATTCCTTTGTCTTGTTAAGAATGTTTTTACACTCTAAAGGAGATAAAAACTGCCCTTTTTTTATATTGACGGGTTTGCCGGTATTGCAGGCTGCCATTATTAAATCAGTCTGCCTGCATAAAAAAGCGGGAATTTGTATTATATCCAGCACCTCTGCTGCTTTTTTTGCCTGGTCAGGCAGATGGATGTCGGAAATAACAATAAGATCAAGCTCTTTTTTTATGGATTCAAGAACATCAAGACCCTTCTCAAATCCCGGTCCCCTGAAGGATTGAATTGACGTCCTGTTTGCCTTGTCAAAGGATGCCTTGAAAATAAAGGGTATATTGAGTTTTGTTGTGATTTTTTTTAGATGTTCTGCAATTAGAAAGGTTGTTTCATAATTTTCTATAACACATGGACCTGAAATAAGAAAAAAAACAGGGTCTGGTCTATCTATTAAATTAAAGAAAAAATTGTTCATAAATTTTTAAATCCAGTATACAAGTTATCATATTGTCGTACAGACACTAAATTATATTTTGAGGCTCAAAAAGTCAAGAATACAAAATTGCTTGATAAGTTATGTCATAGCTGCTATTTTACTGTAATTTTATTGTATTTGGACTAACTTCCTGAAAAAATAGGTGTTATTGATGAAAAAAGCTATCTTCTTGATTCTGTTTCTCGCAATTTTAATTCCAGTAATATGGATATTTATTTATAAATATGAAGGGGAAAAACCTGTTGTTGATATTAATCTTCCCTCTCTCTATCTGAAAAAATCCTATGAAATATCACTTAGTGTGGAAGATAAAAAAACCGGTCTTCGTGATATCAGAGTGTCCATCCAGCAGAAGGAGAAAGAAAAAATATTGCTGAAAAAGCAATATGAAACCTATGGGTTTTCAGAAATATTCTCCGGCGCAAAGACTGTGAAAGACTCATTTACCATCCCGGTTCGCTCCTGGCAATATGGTATGACAGATGGTGAAGCCACCATAAGGATAAAGGTGTCAGATTATTCCTGGAGAGGGTGGAACTCGGGAAATATTTTAAATATTGAAAAAAAAGTTATTATTGATTCCAAACCTCCAAAGGTAGATGTTTTAACCAAACGTCATAATATTGAGAAAGGCGGAACCGGTTTAATTATTTATGAGCTTTTTGAAGAAGATATAAAAAGCGGGGTTAAGGCAGGGGATGATTTTTTCCCGGGTCACTCTGGTCTTTTTGATAATAAAAATATTTATACTGCTTTTTTTGCCTTAAATGATACGCAGGGACCCGGCACTAAACTTGTTGTCATTGCTGAGGATGCAGCAGGTAATATCACCAAAAGAGGTTTTTATCACTATATAAGAGATACAAAATTCAAAACAGACATTTTAAATATTTCCGACTCTTTTTTGAATAGAAAAATGCCTGAATTTGATGTTGGGGAGAAGACCGGCTCTTTTCAGAATAAAAAAAATCCCCTGCTTGAAAAATTTTTATATATTAATAAGCATGTCAGAAAAAATAATGTTGAACAAATACTGCAGGTTTCACAAAAGAGTGAAAATCAAAAACTGTGGGATGGCAGATTTTTAAGACTCAGGGGTTCTGCAAGAAGATCCGGGTTTGCCGATAGAAGGATATATAAATATAAAGGCAGAGAAATTGACAGGGCAGTTCACTTGGGAATTGATCTTGCCTCAACAGCTAATGCTTCAATAAAAGCTGCCAATTCAGGTCGTGTCATTTTAACACAATTAGTTGGAATATTCGGCAATTCAGTTATCATTGACCATGGTCTCGGTCTTTGCAGCCTTTATTCCCATCTAAGTCAGATTTCAGTAAACAGTGGGGATATGGTTGAAAAGGGAGATGAAATCGGTTTTACCGGCTTTACCGGCCTTGCAGGTGGAGATCATCTTCATTTTTCAATGATTGTTCACAATGTTTTTGTAAACCCTGTGGAGTGGTGGGATAAAACCTGGATTAAAAATAATATAACATCAAAGATTGATTATGTAAGAGAAATGCAATAATTGATAAAGGTAAGGTATGGGTGAATATAAAGTAAATAAAACAATTGAACAGATAAATAAAAGAATAGCTGATGGTGAAGCGGTAGTGGTTACTGCTGAAGAGATTATCGGCATAGTAAAAAAAGAGGGTGTTGTTAAAGCTGCCAAAAAAATTGATGTAGTAACAACCGGAACATTTGCTCCCATGTGTTCTTCTGGAGTTTTTATAAACATAGGTCAGTTTAAACCTGTTATCAGAACAACCAGAACCTGGTTGAATAATGTCCCGGCTTATTCAGGTATAGCAGCCGTTGACTGCTATCTCGGAGCAACTCAGACCTGTGATGATGATCCTTTGAATAAACGTCATCCAGGTGAATTTAATTATGGCGGTGGCCATGTTATCCAGGATCTTGTTGCAGGTAAAAAAATTCATATAAGAGCCGAAAGTTACGGTACTGACTGTTATCCTAATCGGAAAATTGAAAAAATTGTTACACTGAAAGATCTGCCCAATGCGATTCTTTGTAATCCCCGCAATGCTTATCAGAATTATAACTGTGCCATTAACAGGTCTGATAAAATAAAATATACCTATATGGGAACACTTAAATCAGATGTGGGCAATGCTAATTATTCAACATCAGGAGAATTAAGCCCTCTGTTGAATGATCCTTATTTAAAGACTATTGGAGTAGGAACAAGGATTTTTCTCGGCGGTGCTCAAGGTTATGTGACATGGACAGGAACCCAGCATAAAAAAGATGTTGAAAGAGGTTTGAACGGTGTGCCGCTTACACCGGCAGGAACTTTGTCGGTGACTGGAGATCTAAAGGAGATGTCTCCTGAATGGCTTGTAGGACAGAGTATTAGAGGATATGGATGCTCATTGTCCGTGGGCCTTGGTATTCCAATTCCGATTTTAAATGAGGAGATTTTAAAATATACATCAGTCAGCGATGATGAATTATTTACCAGGATCATTGATTATGGTCATGATTATCCTGAAGGCATTTCAAAATCATATGGCCAGGTAAGTTATGCAGAACTTAAAAGCGGTTCCATAATGATCAAAGGCAGAAAGATACCAACAGTGCCTCTATCTTCAATGGTAAAGGCAAGAAAAATAGCTGATATTTTAAAAAAATCAATACAAAAAGCAAAGTTCTTTTTAGGTCAGGCTCAGCATAAATTCTATTAGAAACGATTTTACTTAAGGATACCATAAATGGCAGAAAAGAGACAAAAGAGTTCTTTGCGGGAAAATATAGAGGCAGTAATTATAGCTGTTATTATTGCCATGTTTATCAGGACATTTATTATTCAGGCTTTTAAAATTCCATCGGGCTCCATGCTGGAAACCCTTCAAATAGGGGATCATATTCTTGTAAATAAATTTATATATGGAATCAAAATTCCTTTTACCGATGGTAAGGTTCTTGTTTCTGTTAAAGATCCAAAAAAGGGCGATATTGTTGTATTCAAATATCCTGAAGATCCTTCCAAGGATTTTATAAAAAGGGTGATTGCCACAGGCGGAGATACAGTGCAGATCATTAATAAAAAATTGTTTGTTAATGATAAGCCTGTTAATGGCCAGGAATATGTCAGCCATAAAAGCAGTCAAATATATTCTGCAATGGTAAGTCCACGAGATAATTTAAGGAAGATCAAAGTTCCTGAAAACAGGTTGTTTGTAATGGGTGATAACAGAGATAACAGCCATGACAGCAGGTTCTGGGGTTTTGTTGACTTAAAGGCTATAAAAGGTCAGGCTTTTATTATCTACTGGTCATGGAATAAGAGTGAATTTGGAGTCAGGTGGAGTAGAATTGGTGACATATTAAGGTAGGAATTATGCAGTTTAATAAAAAACATATTCTTGATATTGAGTCTCTTGACCCGGAAGAGATTTCAATGATTCTTGATACAGCTGAAGGTATGAAAGAGATTTCCCGGCGACCTGTAAAAAAAGTACCCACACTGAGGGGTAAAACCATAGTTCTTTTTTTTCAGGAGCCTTCAACCAGAACAAAACTCTCCTTTGATACTGCGGCAAAAAGACTTTCTGCAGACAGTATCTCCATCTCAAAAGCCTCTTCATCTATTGTAAAAGGAGAAACCCTTATTGACACAGTTAGAAACCTTGAAGCCATGAATCCTGATATTATTGTCCTGCGCCACTCATCCTCGGGTGCTCCCCACTTGATATCAAAACGTGTAAAATCCTCTGTTATTAATGCAGGAGACGGAATACATGCACACCCTTCCCAGGCTTTGCTGGACATGATGAGTGTCAGGGAGAAAAAAGGGAAAATCAGAGATCTGAAAATTTCTATTATTGGTGATATTGCACACTCAAGGGTTGCCCGATCAGATATTACAGGGTTTTCCAAAATGGGTGCCAATATTTTTGTCTGTGCACCGCAGACCATGATTCCCATGGGAATAGAGAATCTCGGGTGCACTGTTTCACCAAATATTGAGGCATGCTTAGATGAAGCTGACATTGTTATGATGCTTAGAATTCAAAAAGAGCGCCAGGGTAATACTCTTTTTCCCACAGAGAGAGAATATGCTTTGCGTTTCGGGCTTGATAAAACCCGCATGGCTCTTGCAAAAAAAGATGTGACCATCATGCATCCAGGTCCCATGAACAGGGGAGTTGAGATATCAAGTGATGTTGCAGATTGCAGCAATTCCATGATCCTTGAGCAGGTTACCAATGGTGTTGCTTTGCGAATGGCACTGTTTTATCTTCTTTCAGGAGGCAGCAGACATGCAGATTCGAATTAAGGGAGCAAGAGTTCTTGACCCTGGAAACATTGATGATAAAAAAGATATAATCATTAAAGACAATATTATTCAAGCTATTGTTGATCCTGGAGAGAGTGAATTTAAAGCCGAATATCAAATCATTGATGCAGAAAACATGCTGGTTGTTCCAGGTCTTATTGATGTCCATGTCCATTTAAGAGAACCAGGGCATGAATATAAGGAAACCATTGAAACAGGATTAAGAGCGGCAGTAAAGGGCGGGTTTACAGCAGTATGCTCCATGCCCAATACAAATCCTGTAAATGATAATGGCCAGACAACAAAATTTATCATCAATCGAGCCAAAGAGCTTGGACTTTCAAAGGTTTATCCGGCAGGAGCCATTTCCAGAGAATCAATGGGTGAAAGCCTTGCTGAAATTTATGAGATGAAACAGGCTGGAATTGCTGCTGTAACCGATGATGGGAAACCGGTTGAGAATGCAAATCTCATGCGCAGGGCACTTGAATACTGCAAAGATCTTGATATCCCCATCTTTGTCCATGCTGAGGAGTTAAGCCTTGTCAATGGCGGCTCCATGAATGAAGGAAGCGTTGCTACACGCTATGGAATAAAAGGTATTCCCAATGCAGCTGAAAGTATAATGGTTGTAAGAGATATTGCTCTTGCAGAGCTTACGGGCGCTCGTGTTCATTTTTGTCATATAAGCACAAAAGAATCTGTAGAAGCCATCAGAGAGGCAAAAAAAAGAGGTGTGCAGGTTACCTGTGAAACTGCTCCCCATTATTTCACATTAACTGATGAAGATGTAAAAGATTATAATACAAATTTTAAAATGAATCCTCCCCTGCGTTCCAGAGGAGATAAACAAGCCATTATTCAGGGTCTTACAGATGGGACAATTGATATGATTGCATCGGATCATGCCCCACACAGTGTCATAGAAAAAGATGTTGAATTTGATATGGCAGCTTTTGGTATTGTCGGATTGGAGACATCGCTCTCTTTATCATTGAAACTGGTTCAGGACAAAATTTTAACTCTGGAAGAACTTGTCAATAAAATGTCAAAATATCCAGCAAAACTTATTAAGCTTAATAATGATATAAAACCTGGAAATAGAGCTGACTTAACCATTATTGATCCTGAAATGAGTTTTAAAATTGATCCTGAAACATTTGAATCCAAATCCAGAAACACTCCTTTTTCCGGTTTTAAGGTAAAAGGAGGTACATTTTTAACCATGGTCAACGGCAGGATTGTATATCAATATGAATAAATTACATAAAATTCTTGTGGTGGATGATGAAACAAGCATGCGCGAGTTTCTTGAGGTTTTTTTGTCCAAAGAGGGATATCAGGTATCTGAGGCCAAATCCGGTAAACAGGCATTAAACATGATTCAAAAAAATAATTATGATCTTGTTTTAACTGATATCCGTCTTGGTGATATCACAGGCCTGGAAATTTTAAGACAATCAAAAAAGAGAAATCAGGATACAATTGTTATCATGATTTCGGCTTATTCCACAACGGAAATTGCTGTTGAGGCTATGAATGAAGGTGCATATGATTTTGTTCCCAAACCTTTTGACAACCAGGAATTAAAACATACCATTCAAAAAGCTTTAGAGATTAAAACCTTTGACCAGGAAAAGGAAAGAACATCTTTGGAACTTCAGGATAATCTGCATTTTAACAGCATTATAGGCCGCAGCCCTGGTATGCAGGCTATCTATAAAAGAATAGCTCAGATCGGCCCCACTAAAACCAATGTTTTGATTACAGGAGAAAGCGGTACTGGCAAAGAATTAATAGCACGGGCCATTCATGATCAATCAGACCGTAAAGATAAACCTTTTGTTGTTGTAAATTGCGGCGGAATTCCTGATACTTTAATCGAAAGTGAGTTTTTCGGTCATATTAGAGGCTCTTTTACAGGTGCAATCAGTGATAAACAGGGGCTTTTTGAATCTGCAGACCAGGGAACCATTTTTCTGGATGAAATTGGTGAATTATCTCCTATTTTGCAGGTTAAACTTCTGCGTGCTGTCCAGGAAACATCTTTTAAACCTGTTGGCGGAACAAAAGAGATAGTTGTGGATGTAAGAATTATTTCAGCCACCAATAAAAAACTTGAGGAGGAAGTCATAGAAGGAAATTTCAGGGAAGATCTTTTTTTCAGGCTGAATGTCATCCCCATCAAGGTGCCGCCTCTGCGGGATAGAAAAGGTGATGTAGAGCTTTTATCCAAACATTTTGCAAAAAAATACTCCAGCGAGATGGAAAAAGATATTGTAAAACTCTCTTCCTATGCCATTGATTTCTTAAATAAATACAGTTTTCCGGGCAATGTCAGGGAGCTTGAAAACTTAATCGAGCGGAGTGTTGCACTCTCGTCAACAAATATTATCCTGCCGGAAAGCCTTACCATTTCAATGTATAAAAAACGCAGATGGGTTGAAGGTATCAAAGGTCAGAGATTTGATCTTAATGATGTAGAGCAGGGTGTTGATCTTGATAAAATTCTCTCAACCATTGAACATGGATACCTTAAAAAAGCCCTGGAAATTGCAGGTGGCAATAAAAGCAAGGCAGCTGACTATTTAAATCTAAGCTTAAGATCCCTTCGTTACCGCATTGATAAAAATTCCTGACTCACGTGCCTGTTGTGCATGATCTTCAGGTTCGACCCGGTCACAGCATAACCTCACTCCACGACTCTTCAGCAGGATCTGAAGCAAAGGGCACAAAACCACCGGGAAAGGCTGTTGACAAAAAATGTTCATCATTTAACAAATTTAAGTCGTAAGTTATTCTAAACTATCTTGTATAAAAGGATTCCAAGTAGTTCCTATAAAAAATTAACAGTCTTGAATATTGAGATAACAAAGCATCCAGGGTTGCATATGGATTTAGTTTTGCAGTTGTTAGAGGATTTTATTGCAGGCTGTTTTATGTTTTTACAATTTTTCGCACAGGAATAAGTATAAAACTTCTTGGCTGGAATGGATATTGCATTAATCAAATTATAATTGCCATTTAGCAGAACTATAAAATTAAAATACTATATAATATTTGAATGTTTGCTGTAATCTCCTGGAACAGAACAAATAAAAGATATTATGTAGGATAAATATCCAGGAAAATGTGATTAACATTGACAAGAAGACTAAATTAAGAAATATTGCAAAATCATCATCTATATACTGTGATTAGAAAAAATAATATAAAGGATGTAAAAAGTAAAGAATGGCAGATTCTCAAAATCAAACAGCATCATTAAAGCCGGAACAGATACTTGAAATAGTAACAAGGCGAAGATGGATAATCATAGTGCCTCTTTGTATTTCTCTTACGCTTGGTTTGTTTTATGCCTTGACGGCATCCAAGACCTATGAAGCATCCACAACAATCCTTATTCAGCCCCAGAAAGTGCCGTCAGGTTATGTCCAATCCCTTATCTCGACAGACCTCATGCAGAGGATTAATACGATTTCCAAACTTATATTAAGCAGAACAAATCTTGAAAAAATAATAAAAGAGTTTGGGCTTTATGAGGATCGTCAAGATATGTATCTTGAAGATAAAATAGATGGTATGAGAAAAAAAATTCAGGTTAGACAAAATAGTCGACAAGGATCAGGGACAGCAGCTTTTTCAATATCTTTTACTTACAAGGACAATCCTGCTTTAGTCAAGGATATAGTCAACAAATTAGCAGCTTTATTCATGGATGAAAATCTTAAAGCAAGAGAAAGCCAGGCTATGGGAACGAGTGAATTCCTTGAATCAGAGCTTGAAAAGATCAAAATAAAGCTTGAAACCCGTGAACAAGTACTTGCAGAGTATAGATCAAAAAATCAAGGCGCATTGCCAGATGAACTTGAAGCAAATTTAAGAACTCTTGACAGATTGCAGATGCAGCATACTGATTCTTTAAATGCGTTAAGAGATACCCAGAATGCTGTTGCCCTTTTAAAAAGTCAGATTTCAAGGATCAAGGAGACGGTACAAAACACTAAAACAACCATACAGCAGGACGGTACGATTGTGGAAGCCCCTGTTTTATCTATCGCACAACAACAGTATGAGCTTGAAAAAAGAAGGTTGGATGACTTGCTTCTAAAATATACTAAAAAGCATCCTGAAGTTATTAAATTGGCAAAAAGTGTTAAACAACTAAAAGCAAAGATTGAAGAAGAAAAAGAGGAAAATAGAAAAAATTACCTTGCTGATAACACTTTAGGAACTGATAGGACAGGTTTTGTGCCTCCCGGCAATAATGTTTTATTCCAGCATGAATATAATCTGAAACAGCTGGAAAATGATATTTTAAATATCAAAAAAAATATACGGGAGATTAAAAAAGCAACAAAGGTTTATCAAAAAAGGGTGGAAGATACTCCTGAAAGAGAGCAGGAACTTCTATCCATACAAAGGGATTATAACAATATTAGAGCAAGTTATAATTCGCTGCTTGCAAGACGTCTTGAAGCAGAACTGTCCGTGAACATGGAAAAGAAACAAAAAGGCGAGCAATTTCGCATTATTGACTATGCAAGCCTTCCTGAAAAACCGATTTTACCTGATGTAAGAATAATTTTTATGTTTTCAATTGCAATAGGTTTTGGTATTGGCGGTGGAATAATTTTTCTGCTTGAATTTTTAAATCCTGCTATAGAAAATACAGAGCAGATTGAAAATGAACTAGGGCTTTCAATCCTTGCTTCAATCCCACCTTTGTCTCAACCCGGTGATAATATGAAAAAATGGATTGGACATGTTTCTTTTTCAGTTGCCTCTATGTATGCATGTACTGTTTTTTCGTTCTTTGCTGTATTAAACTTTAAAGGCATTGATAAAACTCTTAGTATGATTAAAACGTATATCAATATTTAATATTTGGAGCGCTATTTTGGGAAAAATTTTTAAAGCTTTGGAAAAATCACAAAAGACCATTGAAAACAGTGAAAAGATTGAAGAGAAACTTGGAGCTGAACCAGTACCTCTATTCCGAGACCAGGTGGATATTCATAAAAATGAAATAAAAACCAGGCCTGTTACAATTGATCCCATGCTTGTTACAGGCCTTAACCCCCAGTCAATGGAATCAGAACAATTCAGGCTTTTAAAAAACAATATTCTTTTTCCGGAAAAAGGAACTGTGCCAAAATGTATTATGATAACCAGTACTGCCCCTGGCGAAGGTAAATCTTTTGTAGCGGCAAATCTCGCCATCACCTTGTCCCAGAGTATAGATGAGTATGTTCTGCTCATGGATTGTGATTTGAGATCGCCTGCCATTCATTCCATGTTTGGATATAATAATCCTCATGGCTTGAGTGAATATCTTTCCAAGGCAAAACCTTTATCATCTCTTCTGGTTAATTCTTTTCTGGATAAATTAACTATTCTTCCGGCAGGACAAATTCCGGCCAATCCTTCAGAACTTTTATCGTCGGAACAGATGAGAAGGCTTATCCATGAAGTAAAATTAAGATACTCTGACAGGTATATTATCATTGATACCCCACCTCCAAATTTAACTTCAGAAACAAGTGTCATCTCAAGACAGGTTGATGGAATTGTTATTGTGATAAAAAAGGGACAGACCAGGAAAAAAGATATTTTAAATATCATTGATATTTACGGCAGAGAAAAAATCCTTGGAGTTGTTTATAATTTTGCTAAAAAGTCGATTGGTTATGGCTATGGCAAAGACAAGTATAGGAAATATGGCTATGGCGTAAAAAATGCTTAGACTTTTTAAACAATATTTCCCCATACGAAATATCTTCTTTTTTATAGTTGAAGGCATTTTCATTTTTGGATCTGTCTTTCTCTCTGCTTTGCTTTTAATCAAGGCTGATTTTTTTTTATTTGACCTGATACTTTTTTTTAAAATTATTTTGATTACTGTTATAGTACAGGCATGCCTGTACTATAATGACCTGTATGATTTTGAAATCGCAATTTCAATTAAAGAAGTAATCATAAGGCTTATCCAGGCACTTGGTGTAGCATCAATTGCCCTGGCTTTTATCTATTTTCTATTTCCCGTTACTATTATTGATCAAAAGATTTTTATTCTCGGTATTTTGTTTCTGCTTGTTTTTGTTATTGGATGGAGGATTTTTTATATATGGATTTTAAACAATGGAATTTTAAATGAAAATATTGTCATATTAGGATCTTCTTCACTTGCTTTCGATATTGTAAGCCAAGTTCACAAGAATATTGACTGCGGATATGAAATAGCACTGTTAATTCCTGATTCCGATAAGGAAACGGTTGAGAACACCATTTACGATAAAATTGCAGTTGACTACACCAAAGAAAATTTTTGCCGGAATGTTATTGAAACAGGTGCAAGAAAAGTTATTGTGGCTTTAAAGGAAAAAAGAGGATCTTTCCCCATAAAAGAGCTGCTCAACTGCAGGACAGAAGGCATAGATGTGCTCGAAGGCAGTACATTTTATGAGATGTTGACAGGAAAACTTCTTGTAACAAAGATTAATCCCTCCTGGCTGATATTCTCAGAAGGATTTAAAAAATCCAAGATACGGACAATAATCAAACGGTTAGAAGATATTATTATCTCCACCACTATGTTAATTCTGCTTTCTCCTCTGCTTTTTATTACAACTATCCTGATTAAACTTGATTCAAAGGGACCTGTCCTTTTTTCCCAGGACAGGGTCGGACAAAATCAAAAAGAGTACATGGTGCATAAATTTCGATCAATGGTTGAAGATGCTGAAAAAGAGACAGGACCGGTCTGGGCGCAGACAGATGATGACAGGATTACCAAGGTAGGCAAAGTTATAAGAAAATGCCGCATTGATGAACTGCCCCAGCTGTGGGATGTGTTTACAGGCAAAATGAGTATGGTTGGGCCGAGACCGGAACGCAAATATTTTACAGATGTTCTTGAAACCAAAATTCCCTATTATGCTGAACGTTTTAAAGTTAAACCCGGAGTGACAGGGTGGGCCCAGGTCTCTTATGATTATGGGTCAACTGTGGAAGATGCCATAGAAAAATTAAACTATGACCTTTTTTATATAAAAAATTTATCCATTACCCTGGATATTGTTATAATTATCAGGACTGTTAAAACAGTACTATTTGGCAGGGGCGCCAGATAGTAATTAAAAATTAAGAATTAAAAATTGATACAACATCAATGTAATCAAAGGAGCGGAGCTATGTCTTTTTTTCAGAAACCCCAAAAATATTTTATAATCACTATTTTATCTTTTACAGTTCTGATTTTTACATTCTGCACGCCTTTCACTGCTGCTGCCCAGAATAATGCAGAAGAATATAAAATAGGAGTTGGTGATACTTTGCGCATCAATACCTGGAAGGAACCCGATTTTTCTCTTGAAGCTGCAATGGTTAGAAGTGACGGCATAATAACATTTCCTCTGCTTGATGATATAAAGGCACAAGGTTTAACCACCATGGAACTTAAAGCAAAAATAGAAAAAAAGCTTACAGAGTATGTGGAGGCACCCAATGTTACTATTACCCTTGCAGACCCGGTGAGCCAGAAATTTTATATTCTTGGAGAGATTAGGGGGACAGGGGAGTATCCAATAAGTAAAAACTTAACAGTTATGCAGGCTTTTGCCCTTGCAGGCGGGTTTACAGAGTGGGCTTCCAAAAATGAAATTCTTTTAATACGCAGAAGTGATGGACAAAAGACAACTATTACCATAAGATATAAAGATATCCTTAAAGGTGATTTCAGCAAAGATATTGCCTTAAAGGCTGATGATACAATTATTGTACCTTAATTCAAAACTCAAAATTATAAAAGGAGGGCAGCATGAAATTTTCAACAAAAAACACGGTTTTAAAAATCAATGTGACAATTCTATTTTTAATATTGTTTTTAACACCTCCGCTCTTTTCTGATGTCAGAACCCAGTTTGTGCCTACAGTTTCCATTACAGAAGAGTATACAGATAATTATAATCAGACACAAAATAATAAAGATGATGAATTTTCAACCATATATTCTGCAGGATTCTCATTCGGTGTTATAGATAAAAACTGGGATGTGTTTTTAAATTATAATCCGGCTTATACAGATTATGACACTCATGATGAAGATGATAACTGGTCACATTATGCCTTCCTCCAAGGCCAGTACCAGGCTGCAGAACATACTTCTTTTACACTGTCACAAAGTTTTGTAAGAAACGTGGAAGAGCATGATTACTTTACCACAATAGCTGGAGTTATCCATGAGTTTGGACAGAGGGATAACATTGGTATGAACTATTCCTACTCCTTTGATAAATATGATGATGAAAATGCTGATGAAAATAAAACCCATAATCCATCAGCATTTCTATCCTACTGGTTTACACCTCAATATGGACTTGATCTTGGTGGTGGATATGAGAAGACAGATTATGATCTATCTGGTGAAGATGATTCAGAAACATGGTCAGGGGATATAAAGTTTTTAAAAGCCATGAACAGGCATTTAGATATTTATGCTGCCTATGAACAAACTGAAACACAGCAGGATTCAGGAGATCAGTCCACATACTACCCTTCCATTGGTTTTGACTGGCAGCCCACTGAAGATTCACAAATTAGTATTGGTGCTGGTGTGCTTTTCCAGGAGTGGGATAATGAAAATGATGACTCTAAAGAAGCATTTTTTCTAAATCTTGATATGTACAAAGATTATAATTTCAGCAGAAGAGGCGTATTTTCTATCACAGGCAGCAGCGGCTATGATCCAAACAGCAGTGATGCAGCAAGCCTTGGATTCCATATTTATTACCAGGCAGGTTGTTTATTGAGTTATAAATTAACAAAAAGATTGACTGCTGAATTCGATGCAGCATATGCTATTGATCAGTATGATGATCCTGAAGTTGACAGGCAGGATAATACATTTGACTTTGGAGCAGGCCTTGTATGGTCACCTCTGAAATGGTTGTCATTGAATCTATCCTATGGCTTTACTGATTTTGATACAGATGATAACACAAGGGACGATTACCAGGAAAATGTTGGATCGCTCACTATTACTATGACACCATCACAGCCTGTAAGATTTGGCTCTTCAAATCCAAGAGCCGACCTTGAAAACAGACTCTTTAACTAAACCTCATAACTCAAACCTTATAACTCAAACCTTATAACTAAATCATGAATATAACTATAATAGGAACAGGCTACGTAGGCCTCGTAACAGGCGCCTGTTTTTCAGAAATGGGCAGCAGGGTAACATGCGTAGATGTGGATAAAGAAAAGATACAAAATCTTAAAAAAGGCATACTGCCGATTTATGAGCCAGGTCTTGAAAACCTTGTTATCCAAAATTATAAAGAGGGTGTACTGAAGTTTTCAACAAGTCTTGAAAAAACATCAGAAAATTCCAATATATTTATTATTGCCGTTGGCACCCCACCGGGAGAAGACGGCTCAGCAGATCTGCAATATGTCCTCAAGGTTGCAGAGCAGATAGGGCAGATAATAAATGAATATTCAGTAATTGTTGATAAATCCACAGTCCCTGTGGGAACTGCAGAGAGAGTAAAAAAGACAATCCAGAAACAATTGGATGCCAGGAAATTAAACATTGAATTTGATGTTGTATCAAACCCTGAATTCTTAAAAGAGGGTGCAGCAGTTACTGATTTTCTAAAGCCGGACAGAATAGTTGTGGGTGCAGACTCCAAACGTGCTGCCAAAACAATGAAAAGATTGTATGCCCCTTTTTCCCGCAATAGAGACAAACTCATTCTCATGAATGTCCGTGATGCGGAGATGACAAAATATGCTGCCAATTCCATGCTTGCCACAAAAATTTCATTCATGAATGAAATCTCAAATATCTGCGAACGCCTTGGTGTTGATGTGGAAAATGTCAGAAAAGGCATTGGCTCTGATAATAGAATCGGATACTCTTTTATTTATCCAGGCTGCGGTTATGGCGGCTCATGTTTCCCAAAGGATGTACAGGCCCTGATCCGTTCAAGCCGTGATTCAGGACTTGAACCGGAACTTCTAAATTCAGTGGAAAAGAGAAATCAACTGCAAAAATATCTTCTTCCCCTGAAAATCAAACAGTGTTTTGGAGAAGATCTATCCAATAAAACATTTGGTGTCTGGGGACTGTCTTTTAAACCCGGCACCGATGATATGCGCGAAGCCTCCTCCCTTGTTATTATTGAGCAGTTATTAAAATCAGGAGCCGGCATAAAAGCCTATGATCCAGTTGCAATGGAGCAGGCAAAAAAAGAATTTCCAACAGACTGGTTTAATAACAATCAGCTTGTATTTTCAGAGAATCAGTATAATGCTGTTGAGAATGCAGATGCTCTGATCCTTGTAACAGAGTGGAAAGCATTCAGGCAGCCTGATTTTAAACAGCTATCCCAAAAGATGAAACAAAAAATTATATTTGACGGCAGAAATCAATACGATCCTGAAGAAGTAAGAGAATATGGATTTGAATACCATGGCATAGGTCGTGAAACCATCAATTGAACCTGACAAAGAAATTCATCCTTCTGACCTTTGATGTCGAGGACTGGTTCCAGGTAGAAAATTTCAAGGAATATATTTCATTTGATTCCTGGAACTCCAGGGAACTAAGGGTAGAAAAAAATACCCATACCATCCTTAATCTTCTTGATTCATTTACCTTTAAACCAAAAGCAACATTTTTTGTTCTTGGCTGGATTGCTCAACAACTGCCCCATCTTGTAAAAGAAATCAACAATAGAGGTCATGAAGTTGCAAATCATGGCAACTTACACCACCTTCTCACAAAACAACCTGTAACAGAAATAATTAAAGACTTAAAACAAGGAAAAGATATCCTTGAAGATATAATAGGTAAAAAAATATACGGTTATAGAGCTCCAAGCTTTGCAATAAACAATGAAATTCTGAAAATAATAAAAGAGACAGGCCATGTTTATGATTCCAGTTTTAACTCTTTTTCAATGCATGGAAGATATGGAACTATTGATCTTGCAAATAAAGATAAAAAAGGTATTGCAACTGAAATATCAGATAATTTTTATGAACTTTCCATAAGTAACCTTACTATAAGGCAGAATATCCTGCCCCTTGGTGGAGGAGGATATTTTAGACTCATACCATTTCCTATGTTCAAACTTGGCATGAATCAAGTCTTAAAAAAAGATCAAGCCTTCCTTTTTTATTCCCACCCCTGGGAATTTGACCCTGATCAACCAAGAGTAGAACAGGCATCCAAAGGTTTTAAATTCAGGCATTATACCAACCTTGATAAAACCCATAAAAAATTTGAATCATTGATAAAAAAATTTAAAAACCTGAATTTCACCACTTGCATTAATTATCTTGAAAATTAAAAAAGAATGGTATACTTATTGCTGTTTATTGAGAATGGCAAAAACAATTGCCATTACCGGAATCCAGTCTACTGTAACCGACAGGGCGGAGCTGTCTCTTAAATTTCAATCTTGCACACAACATGACAATTCTTGTTAAACATATGTCGGAGAATGACACGAAAACATGAGTATCTTTGAATCCATGTGGGAAGATAAATTTTTTCTTTATAGAATAGGTATTGTACTAATTTGTATAATAACCACATTTATTCTTCTCCAAAATGTAACAGGTACTCACAACACCCAAATCCTGCAGTCACTAAGCAATTTTCCAAAGCAATTAGGACCATGGACACTTCAAAACACCCGAGAGTCAGGATCTGAAGTGATCAACTTGCTTGGTGTTAATGATTATATTGATTACACATATCAAAACAATAAAGGCAATCAGATAAATTTCTATGTTGGATTTTATGAATCTGTTGGAACAGGGGGGGGATATCATTCACCAAAAAATTGCCTGCCAGGCGGTGGATGGGGCATTGATACCACAAAAAATATTAAAATAACCCCAAACAAAAAATTAAAAACCCAGGTCAATGCCACAGAAATGATAATTAGAAATGGCAACCAATATCAGGTAGTCTTCTATTGGTATCAGAATCGAGGCCGTATCATAGCTTCTGAATACTGGGAGAAAATATACCTTGTCCTTGATGCTCTGATCATGAAACGCAGGGATGGCTCCTTTGTAAGACTTATGGCACAAGCACCCCAAGGTAACATAAAAAAAGCAGAAACCCTGCTAAAAAACTTTGCTCAACTGGCCATGCCACAGCTTGATAATTATCTTCCAGGTAAAAATTCAATCAGAAAATGAAAATAAAAACTAACTCTTTTATAACTGTAATCTTAGTTATACTGATGCTTTTGTGCCTGGCAGCTCTGTATTATCAGATTTTTATTGATCTGATCCAGGACTGGTCAACTGATGATAATTATTCACATGGCTTTTTTATCCCATTTATCAGTATATATATGATTTATTCCATACGATCAGAACTTGGAAATCTTAAAATCAAACCCCAAAATTTAGGTTTATTATTATTAATTGCAGGCCTTGCTCAATTAGTAATTGGAAAAATTGGATCAGAATTCTTTGTCCAGCGTACCTCAATGATTCTGATTTTTTTTGGTTTCTCACTATTCTTTTTGGGCTCATCTTTTACAAAAAAAAATCTGATTCCCATACTATATTTAATTCTTATGATTCCCTTACCCGCAATTGTGTGGAACAAGATAGCCTTTCCCATGCAGCTTTTTGCCTCTGATTTAACTGAAAAAGCAATTCAACTTATAGGTATTGCAGTATTCCGGGAAGGCAATATCCTCCATCTTGCTCAAACCAGTCTTGAAGTTGTTGATGCCTGCTCCGGCCTTCGCTCCTTGACCACTATGTTTGCCTTAAGCACTGTAATAGCATGGTTTGCAACTTGTTCAGCACCAAAGAAATGGCTGTTATTTATAGCTGCAGCCCCAATCGCAATTCTTTGCAATATAATAAGACTTACCTTTACAGCAATTCTGGCTTCAATGTATGGTGGCGATGTAGCACAGGGGTTTTTACATGAATTTTCAGGTTTTGTGACATTTGCTTTGGGCATGGCAATGCTCGTAGGTATTAGCAGCATTCTAACCAGGAAAATCAAAAACTCAAACGTTGAAATTGAAACAATCGGATAAATTAAAATGAGTGCGCCAGGCAAAGCTGGTAATTTCTTGTCGGTTAGAGTCCGACATAGTCAAAGGTTAGCCACCGGGCTATCACCAAAGGTGCATTTGTGGAGGTAACAAAGCAAATGAAG
>JAQIBP010000135.1 GCA_027858995.1 Deltaproteobacteria bacterium
TACGAAAATATTATCCTGATTTTATTATCAGGCTTGCAAACGGAGAATTTATGATTCTTGAAACAAAAGGTAAAGACAGTCAGCAAAACCAAACCAAACGGGAATATTTGAATGAATGGATAAAGGCAGTCAATGAGCAGGGCGGTTTCGGTAAATGGCATTGGGATGTATCCTTTGAGCCTTCTGATGTTGAAAGTAAAATTAAGAAATGTACTAATAATTAACTGTCGATCTGCCCAGGTTCATATATAAAAACAGATTGGTGAGCAATGGAGAAAAGGGCTAACAAAATAATGGAGCAGATGCCTAAAGCTGTGGCGTTTTGAAATGTTTTTCCATTTACAAATTTTATTAATTTTTTGAGCATTTGTACCCTTTAATCGGCACTGTTCATTATTGACGTTATTTTCCAATAAATCAGTTGACAACTACATACGAATGATGCATATATATACATATGAGAACTACATTAAACATAGATGATCAAATGTTGGAAAAAGCGTCTTTATTAACAGGCATTAAAGAGAAAACATCTTTGGTTCGGCTTGGACTTGAGGCATTAATTGCCCGTGAAAGCAGCAAGCGTCTTGCCAAGCTTGGTGGTACAGAAAAAGAATTACGCTCTATTCCACGGCGAAGATCAATGAAAGAAAGAAGATGATTCTCGTTGATACTTCTGTATGGATCAACCACCTTAGAAGCAGTGAAAGGCATTTAGAAAAACTACTCTTTGATGGCAAGGTGCTGTGTCACACCCACGTTATCGGTGAATTGGCGTGTGGGAATATTAAAAATAGAGAAGAAATTATTTCACTATTACAAGCCTTGCCAATGGCTCCGCATATTGAATTCAACGAATATCTATATTTTATTGATAGAAATAAATTGAACGGCAGAGGAATCGGCTTTGTTGATGTACATCTTTTAGCCTCAGCTCAATTAGGTCAAGTAAAATTGTGGACTGTTGACAAAAGACTTAGAACCACTGCTGCTGAAGTTGGTTTGAATTATCAAAAGAAAAAATAACAAATCGATGGAGAAGGATGTTCAAAAAGCACTTGTTCATTCTAATGATTCAGCAAATTTTTGAATACATTGGGGGTAAAGCTCCCACTCTTTTTCAAGGCCTTTTTTCTTTATGTCATCAAGGGTGTCATGGTCTTCAATTTCAAAGGCTTTCTGTCCTATGATGGGGCCGGTGTCTTCTCCATAATCAATATAATGCACAGTACATCCGCCGATTTTGCAGCCATAGGCAAAAGTATCACCATATCCGTCAGTGCCGGGAAAAGAGGGAAGAAGAGCCGGATGGATATTCATTATTCTGTACTTTTCTGGTTCTATATTTATTCTGTCAATGAAATAGGGTGTTAATACCCGCATAAACCCTGCCAACACAAGAAGATCCATTTCATAGGCAACTATTTTGTCCAGAAGTTGTTTTTCGGCAATGGCGCGGCTTTTTAAAAAAAAGTCAATCTGCTCCTGTGAAGCTCCAGGCGCAAACAGTTTCTGTTTTGACTCAATCTCTTCTAAGTTGAAATCTTTTGGAAGATCAACCTCATTTATACCCTCTTTTTTACAGGATTTGATAATTTTTGAATAATCCACAACAAAGGTATCAATATTGGCTTTTTGAGCCCGTTCAAGCCCTTTTACTCCTGGGTTGTCAGAGCCTGTAAAAACAATTTTTGCATCAATGGAGTTTTCAAGAGCTGCATCAATAATGGCCTGAAGATTTGTTCCTCCGCCTGATATTAAGGCGCCGACATTAATTTTTTTTGCCATGATATTCTCCTTATATACTATTGGTTGCCGTATCCGTTTTGTTCCCCACAATCAGGACATTGCCAGGTGATTCCGTTACAGGTCATGCCCCACTGGTTGTCATACATGCACTCCTGGCACATGGAGAACCCGCACCTGCATTGCCAGCAGAATATAAATTCCCGGCAGCAGCAGTGACACAGCATTGACTTTTTATTTCGCTTTTTTTCTCTTCTTGTCTTTACTTTCTGATTCATTATATAAATAACTTCTACTTTATTTAAAAAGATAGTATATATGCCCATGAAATAAAAGTTCAACAAAAAAATCAATATTAAAAGGGTTATTAATATGGCTCAATCCAAAAAAATATTTCTCATTGACGGCAGTGCTTTTCTCTATCGTGCATTCCACGCCATCAGAAGCCTTAATACTTCAAAAGGTCATCCAACCAATGCCACTTTTGGTTTTACCAGAATGCTGCTGAAATTAATAAAAGACAATAATCCTGAATATGCTGTTGTTTTTTTTGATGTCAAAGGTCTTACATTCAGACATGAAATGTATGATCAATATAAGGCCAACAGGCCTCCCATGCCCGAAGAGCTTGCTATTCAGATTCCTGATATCAAAAAGATAATTTCCGCATTCAATATTCCTGTTGTGGAGAAGGTGGGTTTTGAAGCAGATGATCTTGTGGGAACTTATTCAAAAATTGCACAGAAAAAAGATTTTGAAGTTGTTATGGTTACAGGTGATAAGGATTTTATCCAGCTTGTCACTGACACATGTGTTTTATGGGATCCCATGAAAGATACCATTCAAAACAGGAAAAAAATAAAAAATGATATGGGAATAGAGCCGGAACAGTTTATTAATGTTCTCGGACTTGCCGGAGACAGTTCTGATAATATTCCAGGAGTTAAAGGAATAGGGCCGAAAACAGCTATAAAACTGATCAGAGACTTTGGCTCCATTAAAAATATTTATGAAGATCTTGACAGCCTTAAGCCTAAGAAAAAATTGTATGAAAGTCTTGCTGCCAGCAAAGATACTGTTTTTTTAAGTCGTGATCTTGCCACCATTGATACATCTGTAGCTGTAAAAAAAGATATTGAATCTTTTAAACTTGAAGAGTTTAATACAGACAAAGCATTTAACTTATTCCGGGAATTTGAGTTTAAAAGCCTTGCCGCAGAGTTTGCCCAGAAAGCTGAGAGGCTTGAAAAAATATATAAGCTGATTACAACAACAAAAGAGCTTGAAAAACTTGCCAGTGTTCTTAAATCTAAAGAAATTTTTGCCATTGATACAGAAACCACATCCAAACATCCCATGCAGGCTGAACTTGTAGGGATTTCATTTTCTTTTAGAGAAAATCAGGGCTTTTATATCCCAATAGGGCATATAGGCACAGGCGTTTTGCCTGTTGATCCCGCATCAGAAGAGGCCATATCCACTGATGAAAATAAAATGAAACAGCCGGACAGAGAGGAAGTATTAAGAATTTTCCGACCTCTCCTTGAAGATCCTGATATAAAAAAGGTGGGACAGAATATCAAGTATGACTATATTGTTCTGTCAAGATTTGGCATTAATATGCAGGGAATTGCCTTTGATACCATGATAGCTTCCTATCTTCTGAATCCATCTGTAAGGGGGCACAGCCTTGATCAGATTGCCATGAATCTTTTTGGTTATAAAACCATTTCTTATGAAGATGTGGTTGGTAAAGGCAAAAACCAGATTAATTTTAATCAGGTGCCCATTTCAAAAGCTGTGGATTATGCCTGTGAAGATGCTGACATTACTTTTATGGCTTATCAGCATCTTAAAAAAGAGATCCAAAACAGTAATCTTTCAGATTTGATGGAAAACATTGAGGTACCTTTGATCACTGTTCTCGGCAACATGGAAATTCAGGGGATCAGAGTTGATAAAAACGCTTTAAAACATCTTTCTAATATTTTTGCCCAGGAATTAAAAACCCTTGAAAAAGAGATCTATGCCCTTGCCGGAGAAGAATTTAATATCAATTCTTCCCAGCAGCTTGGTGCAATACTTTTTGAAAAACTTAAACTGAAAGCTGTTAAGAAGACAAAAAAAACAAAAGGCTATTCAACAGATGTCCATGTTCTTACCACCCTTGCAAAGGAGCATGAACTGCCTGAAAAACTTTTGCGGTACAGAACCCTTGGCAAGCTCAAATCAACCTATGTTGATTCTCTGCAGAAATTGATAAATATTGAGACTGGCAGAATTCATACATCCTTTAATCAGACCATTACCGTAACCGGCAGATTAAGCAGTTCCAAGCCAAATCTTCAAAATATTCCCATCCGTAAAAGCGAAGGCAAAAGAATAAGAAAAGCTTTTATCCCCAAACCTGACCATATCTTGATTTCAGCAGATTACTCCCAGATAGAACTCAGAGTCCTTGCCCATTGTGCTGATGATAAAATTCTTATTAAATCTTTTAATAATGATGAAGATATTCATACAAGAACAGCCCTGGAAGTTTTTGAGGTTATGCCGCAGTTTGTAACCAGTGATTTAAGAAGCCAGGCAAAGGCCATAAATTTTGGCATTGTATATGGCATGAGCGCATTCAGACTTGCAAATGATCTCAATATAAGCAGAAAAATGGCAGATACCTATATTAAAAATTATTTTAAACGATATTCAGGGGTTAAAACATTTATTGATACAACTATAAAAGAGACTAAAAAGACCTGTGAAGTTTTTACAATTTTTGGTAGAAAACGCCGTCTTGATGATATTAACTCCTCCAATGTTAATGTTAGAAATTTTGCACAAAGGGCAGCTGTCAACACACCAATACAGGGCAGTGCTGCCGATTTAATCAAACTTGCCATGATAAAAATGGAAGCAGCCTTGGAAAAAAACAGTCTCAGTTCAAAAATGCTTTTATCTGTCCATGATGAAATCATATTTGAAACACCTTTTGAAGAGAAAGACCAATTAATAGATCTTGCTAAAAGCGTTATGGAAAATGTCTATCCGCTTAAGGTGCCGTTAAAGGTGAATTTCGGAACAGGAGCAAACTGGGCCCAGGCGCATTAACTATTTATATTCAAAAAAACATGATAGGGTTTATAACTTATGGGGAAAAACAATTTATAATTTAAAGGAGATATAAAATGATTGTAGGGATTTTAAGAGAAATTAAAATTGCTGAAAAAAGGGTCAGCATGACTCCTGGTGGTGTTATTGCCATGATTCAGAACGGTCATACAGTCCTTGTTGAAAAAGAGGCAGGAGCAGGAGCAGGATATCTGGATAAAGCATATGAATCTGCAGGTGCCACTATAATTGATACTCCTGCACAAATTTATAAAAAATCAGACATGGTCATGCATGTTAAAGAACCTCAGCCCTCAGAGTATGATTTGATAAAAGAAGATCAAATTGTTTTCACCTATCTTCACCTTGCAGCTGATGAGAAGCAGACAATGGGTCTTATCAAAAGCAAGTCAATTGATATTGCCTATGAAACCATTGAAAAGGATAATGGGTCTCTTCCTCTTTTGCTTCCCATGAGTGAGGTTGCAGGACGAATGGCAACCCAGGAAGCTGCAAAATATCTTGAAATGCCCCAGGGCGGCATGGGCGTACTTCTTGGAGGTGTAACAGGTGTTGAACCTGCCACGGTTGTTGTAATCGGAGGAGGTGTTGTAGGTGTAAATGCAGCTAAAATGGCATGTGGACTTGGCGCCAAGGTTTATATTCTTGATACAAACCTTGAAAGGCTGTCATATCTTGATGATATAATGCCGGCAAACTGTTTTCCTGTAATGTCCAATGCAGCGGTTTTAAAAGACCTTATTATCAGAGCAGATGTTGTTATTGGAGCAGTTCTTGTTGCAGGAGCAAAGGCGCCAAAGCTTCTTACAAAGGATATGCTCAAGGATATGAAAAACGGTTCCGTGATTGTTGATGTTGCCATTGATCAGGGCGGTTGTTTTGAAACATCCAGACCAACCACACATGACAACCCCTGTTATGAAATTGATGGAGTTATTCACTATTGTGTTGCCAATATGCCTGGTGCTGTTGCAAAAACCTCCACCATTGCCCTTACCAATGCAACCTTGCCCTATGCAATCCAGATTGCCAACAAGGGCTGGAAAAAAGCAATGCAGGACAATAAAGAAATCAAAAGAGGAGCCAATATAATTAGAGGCAAGATTACTTATAAAGCAGTTGCTGAAGCCTTTGGCCTTGAGTATTCTCCAATTGAAGATTTTCTTTAATTAGTGGAAGATCAACTTAATATTATATCTCTCAGGGAGCAGGTATATACCTATTTGCAAAACCAGAGGTTGTAAAAAAAATAGATAATCAATACACTTTTCTTTGTGAAAATCCTTTTCCCAGAACGTTAAAGGTATTTTCCGTGATAAGAAATGCATCTGGATCTATGTTAAAGGCAATCTCTTCAACCCGCTTTATCTGATAGGTATTGACTATAATAAGAATAATCTTTTTGTCCCTGCCGGTATAAGCACCCTGACCTTTTAAAAAAGTGGCTCCGCGGTTTAGTTTCTTCATGATTTCATTTGCTATTTTTTCCGGTACCTCAGAAATAATAAAGATCATTTTTCTCTGGTTGAAAAGGGTCATGCATGACTCTATGATCTGGCCAATGATATAAGATGCAGCCATTGAATAGAGGATGATATCAATCTTCAGGGTACCGAAACTAAACAACAGGAGGATAAAATTAAATACAAAATTATAGGTTCCTATACGGATGCCATATTTCTGGTTCAAAAGTATGGAAATAATATCATTGCCGCCGCTTGATCCAAGAGATCTGAAAATAATTCCTGCTCCTGCACCAATCATACTTCCACCGGCAAGGACTGCTAACCAGTGATCTTTGATTGCTATTTCAAATTGAATCATATCAATAAAAATGGTCAGGAGAATGGCCCCGAAAAGACTATAATATAGAAATCGTTTGCTGATAAATTTCCAGCCTATGAAAAACACGGGTATATTAATGATCATATACCAGATACCAGGCGTGAGAATATCGGTATAGTAAAACAGGAGGACACTCATTCCCGTGAATCCTCCAATAATCATTCCATGGGGTATGATTATGGCTTTCAGGCCTATGGCAACAAGAATGCTGCCTGCTGTGATTAAAAACAGATTCCATGGAACCGAATAAGTAATATTTTGAAATTTCATTTGTAAATATCTCTGTTTAAAAATTTTTTGTGGTATAAACAGAACGTGAGTTCAAACTGTTCGATAAAGATATATACTCAAGTATAAAATTTCAAGATAGTATTTCAAAAGTTATTTTTTTTATTCTACTTTTTTCATTCTTGACATTTTTTTGGAAAAACTTTATTATATTTGGTTTATGGTAGTTTATGACAGTAACAGATAGAATAAAGTAAATTTAAATTAAGGATTGGTAAATTTATGAAACGAACATTTCAGCCAAGCAATCGGAAAAGAACAAGAAAACACGGGTTTCTTAAAAGAATGTCCACAACGGGTGGACGACGCGTTATTAACGCAAGAAGAGCAAAAGGAAGAAAAAAACTCAGCGTTTAATAAAGGAATTAATAACCTGAAGGTCAGAAACTTGAAAAATTTCTGTTTTCCAAAAACGATAAGGCTTCTGAAAAGAGGTCAGTTTTTAAAACTTTCGAAACAGGGAAAAAGGGTATATACAGACTGCTTTATAGCAATTGTGCTTAAAGGAACAGCTCAAAACAATCGAATTGGAATTACAATATCAAAAAAAGTAGGAAATGCAGTAGAGCGAAACAGGATAAAAAGAATTATCAGAGAATATTTCAGACATAACCAAGAGAATATTTCAGGACCAAAGGATATAAATATCATTGCAAGAAAAGGTCTGACTACGCTATCTAACTTAGAAATTATTGAAAAGGTTGATAAACTTTTTTCAAAAATAGCATTGGCAAAATTATGAAGACGCTATTATCATTATTAATTAAATTTTATCAATATTTTATTTCACCTTTAACAGGGCAGAATTGTCGTTATGTTCCAACCTGTTCGGCATATGCCATTGAGGCCATTGAAAAACACGGCAGCCTTAAAGGTACAGCTCTTGCCGTAAAAAGAGTCTTGCGTTGTCATCCATTTCATGCAGGAGGCTTTGATCCGGTTCCATAATTTATCCTGACACCATACTGTTTTCCTTATCATAAGTATTTTGTAACAAGTATGATAGGAGAGAAGATGGATGAACAAAAAAGATTATTATTAGCAGTTGTGCTTTCTGTGGTGGTTCTTGTGGGCTATCAGACATTTTTTGTAAAGTCGCCACCCCTCAATAGTCAGCCCCAGCAGGTCCAAAACCAGCAAGACCAGACCCAGGGCCAGCAGCAGGTTCAGCAGGAAGCTTCAAATATTTCCGACTATAAAACGCCTGCTGTAAAGCCTGAGCCTGTTGAAAAGCCTGAAAGCAAGTATAGAACCATATCTGTATCAACCCCATTGTATAATATTGCTATTTCAGAATATGGTGCTGCTGTCCGAAGATTTGAACTTAAAAAATATAAGCAGACAAACAAGCAGGACTCTCCATTCAAACAATTGGTGTCTAAAGATCTTATTTCTGGGACACTCTCTCTTGACCTTGAACGTGAGTCTGTTCCAGATCTTAAAAATGCAGTTTACACAGCAGGCATTGGTACAGATAAAACTTCTGTCTTTCAAGGCAGCAAAAGTATTGAATTTGTATTTACAACCTCAAAAGGGTTGGTAATAAAAAAGATTTTTACCTTTAAAGCAGATTCCTACATGATTGATTGTGATATTATCTTTCAAAATGGTTCTGACAGGTCTTTGAATGATTCCATTGTGATCGCCACACCTGGAATTTATAACGATGAAATTAAAAAAAGATCAAGATTTGCATTTGAAGGGCCGGTTGTTTTGGTTAATGACGAATATACTACCATTAAACCCAAAGATATAGAGGAGCAGAATATCTACAGTGGTCCAATCGGCTGGTCAGGGTTTACAGAACGGTATTTTATGACAGCAGTCATGCCAAGACCATCAAGTGACGGGACAATAAATCTTGATACAAAAATAAAACTCTCATATACCAAAGATCTGATAACAAATGATTTTATTCAAAAAATAGATAGATTAGATCCGGGTAAACAAGCCCGGTATCCTTTTATATTTTATATGGGTCCCAAAAGCTTGAAAGTGCTTGGTGAATATGACAACAGCTTTAAAAAGGCTATCAATTTCGGATTCTTTAATATTCTTGCAAAACCCCTGTTGATCACCATGAACACCATTTATAATTTCATTCCAAATTATGGTGTTGCTATTATCCTTTTAACGGTTTTGATTAAACTTATTTTCTGGCCCCTTGGAACCAAGAGTTACAAATCCATGAACAAGATGAAAAAAGTTCAGCCATTGATGACAGAGCTCAGGCAAAAATATAAAGATGATAAACAGAGAATGAATAAAGAGGTCATGGCACTTTATAAAACATATAAAGTCAACCCTGCAAGCGGCTGCCTGCCCATGCTGGTCCAGATGCCTATTTTCTTTGCTCTTTACAGGATGCTTTACCAGGCCATTGAACTGCGCCATGCTCCATTTGTGTTATGGATCACAGATTTATCTGCTCCGGACAGGCTCTTTGAATTTAGTTTTACAATTCCAATGATGCAGGCTCCACATGGTCTGCCCATGTTAACTCTTGTAATGGGTGCATCTTTTTTGCTGCAGCAGAAAATGACTCCTGCCACAGGAGATCCCATGCAGGCTAAGATGATGATGTTAATGCCCATATTCATGACTGTATTATTTATCAATTTCCCAGCAGGACTGGTTTTGTATATGTTTGTAAATAACATAATATCCATGGGACAGCAGTATTATATTCAAAAGAAATTTGCTTAAAGCAGGAGGAGATATGACACAAACTCAGGAATTTTCAGGAAAAGATATAGATGTTGCCATTAAAAATGCATGTTCCCAATTAGATCTTTCCATTGATGATTTAAAATATGATGTGATTTCAGAAGGAACTTCAGGAATTTTTGGAATTGTTGGAAGAAAAGATGCAAGGATTAAAGTTGATGTCCCGGTTGATAATAGAGATGAGGCAGTCACTCTTCAGGCAGAAGGGGTCAAGTCAATTGTTGATGAAGCTTTTGGAAAGGAAACAAGGATTAAATCCTCTGAAACAGAAACACCCGAGGCTGTTGATGTAACAGAAGAATCTATAAATATTGGAACAGAGGCATTGCAGAAAATGGCTGATCTTATCACTGATGATGCCAGTGTAAGCCATAAAACTCAAGACGATAGATTGACTTTAAGCATTGAAGGCGGAAATGCTGGTATTTTGATTGGCCGCAAGGGGCAGACCCTTGATGCAATGCAGTTTTTAACTGACAAAATAATAAACAGGAAAAGTGATGCCAGGGTCAGAGTCAGAGTGGATATCGAAGGATATATGGAGACCCGGAAAGCCAATCTTAAACATCTCGCTTATAAAATGGCAGACAAGGCTAAAAAGACGGGGCGCCCTGCAACCATTAACCAGATGAGTGCACAGGACAGGCGCATTGTGCATATGGCATTAAAAGATGATAACAAAGTAAGAACCCAGAGCATGGGTGATGGATACTATAGAAGGCTTGTAATTTTTCCTAAAAAGAAAAATTCTTTTAAGGGTAAAAACCAGTCTAAAAGATAAAAGCATTATGGATGATACAATTGCCGCAATAGCAACTCCCCTTGGAAATGGCGGTATCGGTGTCATACGGATCTCCGGGGACAAAGCTTTTGATATCGCTTTCAAGCTTTTTTCAACAAAAAAATTAAAACCTGAACATTGTCCTGACTTAGAATCTCACAGAGTCTATCACGGATATATTTTTGATTTAAAAAATAGAGATGTGATAGACGAAGTTTTACTGATCCCCATGCAGGGGCCTTCCTCTTATACAGCCCAGGATGTTATTGAAATCCAGGCCCATGCAGGAACCATTGTATTGAGAACTATTTTAGATGAGATTCTTTCCTGCGGTGCAAGACTTTCTGAACCAGGTGAGTTTACAAAAAGAGCTTTTTTAAATGGTAGAATTGATCTGACCCAGGCAGAGGCTGTTGCAGATATAATTAATGCAAAATCTGTAAATACTCTGAAATTTGCGGCATCCCAGAGTCTTGGAGTGTTGAAAAATCAGATTAACGATTTAAGAGAACAGTTGATTCATCTACTGTCCCTCATTGAAGTCAATATTGATTTCCCTGAAGATGTTGAATATTTTGAATCTTCCCAAAAAGAGATTGAATTAATAGATGATATCATTGAAAAGTGTCAAAAATTTATTAAACAGCATGATGATGCCTGTTTTTTAAAAGATGGGATCAGGATTACCATCTGTGGTGCACCCAATGTGGGGAAATCAAGTCTTATGAACAGACTGCTTGAACACGACAGATCCATTGTAACTGCTGTTCCAGGAACAACCAGAGATCCGGTTGAAGAGGGACTTAATATTGATGGCATTCCCTTTGTGATTGCAGATACGGCAGGAATTCACCAGACAGATGATCTTGTGGAGATTATAGGTATAGAAAAGGCCAAAGATCATATCAGCACATCAGATCTGGTGTTATACCTGAAAGAGCCGGGAACTAAGTTTTCCAATAAGGAGTTTGAAAAAATAGTAACTCCTGAAAATCAGGCATATTCAAAAGCTATTTTTGTAATTAATAAAATTGATCTTGAACAGGATGATCTGCCAGAGCTTTCAGAAAAATATCACCACATCCCGAAAATTGAAATTTCAGCCCTTTTAAACAGAGGGATTAAAGAGTTAAAACAAAAAATTGTTAATATCTGTATTGCTGATCTGGATCTGGAAAAGTCATCAATAATTCCAAATTTAAGGCATAAAAAAGCTCTTGAAGAGGCTGTTGAAAGCCTCATGTCTGTGAAAGCCGGATTAAAACAAGCTCTGGAGGATGAAATGCTTGCAATTGATATTAAAACCTGCATTGACTGCCTTGGAACAATCACAGGTGAAACAGCCTCTTTTGATATATTAGAAAATATATTCAGTAACTTTTGTATTGGTAAATAAAGGATAAAATTATGGCATTAGATTTAAAAGAACACTTTGTTAAATATGAGGCACTTGTCCACATGGTGGATAGTGTGTTTGAGCGAGTAAAAAAAGAGTACCCCAAAGAGGTATTCTGCAGAAAAAAATGCAGTGACTGCTGTTATGCTATTTTTGATCTGACACTCATAGAAGCCCTATATCTGAATGATAAATTTTTAAAAAAATTTTCAGGCATGGAAAAAAACAGTCTGATTGAGATTGCAGACAAGACTGACCGGGTTTTGGTGAAAATGAAACGAAATGCCTATAGAGAAGTTAAAAACGGTGCAGAGCAACTTGAAATTGTAGCAAAAATGTCCCAGGAGAGAGTCAGATGCCCTCTTCTTGGCAAAGATGATCTTTGTGTCATGTATGAGCATCGTCCCATTACTTGCAGGGTTTATGGAATTCCTACATCCACTGAAGGTTCAAGCCATATATGCGGTAGAACAAATTTCAAGCAGGGAGAACCCTATCCAACATTGAATATGGATAAACTTTACAGCCAGCTCCAGCTTTTTTCTGTTCAGTTGATTAAAGACATCAATTCAGAACAGATTAAAATGCATGAAATGCTGATTCCTGTTTCAATGGCCATGATAACCCAGTTTAATGAAGAGTATCTTGGAGTAAAAAAATAGTGGAGAATTTCAGCCGGGAAGAAATTGAAGAGAAGAAAAAAGCAATTTTTGATACCATGGGTAAACGGGGCCAGAAAAATATTCTTAAGAAAGGCTATGAAGATTGGGACCCTTTCCAGGAACCTAAAGACCCGATTGATATAAGAAAAGATAAAACAAAACGGACAAGCCAGGAGTTAATCCGGGAGTTTTTATCAGATATTGACCATGATGAATACTCAAATTCCTTTGCCCAGGGAGCCTTTGAAATGTGTCTTGGCATTATTAATGAAGAAGAAAAGATCAAAGGTATGTATGAATTTGCCCTGTTTTATAGTAATATTTTAAAAAAAGAGGGTCTTAAAAAATAGTCATCCCATAAATATGTATAAAATTCTAATCTGCCTTTTTTTGATTCACTTTTCCAGCACTCCTATCTATGGAAATATCTATTTCTGGACAGATGATAACGGTATCCGCCATTTCAGCAATATTGCACCTGCTCAAAATCAAAGGGTGGAAGAATTTCAAGAGAGCAACACTGTTTTTAAAGGTCATAAATTCAAAACATTAAAGGTCTACGACGGAGATACCATAAAAGTCACAGGCATTGATTTGATATTTAAAATTCGCCTTGTGGGAATTGACTGCCCTGAAACAGGATATGGAAATAGAGAAGATCAGCCTTTCAGCCAGAAAGCAAAAAAATATTTAAAAAATTTATTAGGCAATCAAAAGATAGGTATTAAAAGCTATGGCACAGGGGGCTATAACAGACAACTTGCCGAAGTTTTTGTGAATGGCAAAAATGCCAATCTTGAAATGATTAAAGCTGGATTCGCAGAAGTTTATAAAGGCAGTCATCCTAAAAATCTTGATTCAAAAACATATCTCAGGGAAGAATCAAAGGCAAAAAGAGCAAAAAAAGGAGTGTGGAGTCAGGGGGCTTCTTACATCAGCCCCAGACAGTGGCGAAAAGATCATCCCAGAAAATAAATCCTTTAAAAAATACCCTTGCGAAGAAGTTCCTGGCACAGGCTGAATTCAGATTTTTTAATATCACTTATTCTGATATTTAAGATTTTTTAACATGACTTTTTAGCAATCAATTTCAATCCAGCCATGAACATTGATGGCACACTGAATTTTGATATGGCACCTGGGTTAATGCTGGTACCTTGAAAAATATTCTTCTTGATTTCCAATGGGTGATAATTTAGTAATGTCTTGAGATTTTAACGTATTCTATTAAAAGGAAAAAAAGAGATGCTGACACTGTCCAAAGATTATATTAAAAACCATATATCTGACTCTTTTCTCATATTTCACCGGGGAGAAGATCTTTATCATTATGGATCATTTTTCTTATCACAGGAGAACTCCAGGGAGAATAAATTTATTTATGAAGTAGATGGCAATTACGGGGATTATAAAACACAAATAGACCTTAATGATGATCATCTTCTCTTTTCCTGTACATGTCCCTATCCAGGAGATGGCTGTAAACATGTGGTTGCTGCTCTGTTGGATATTAGGGAGAATCAGATGGAATCACAAGAGTCAGAAGAGATATCCATGGAAGATGAAACAGCCTATTTTTCAAAGGATGAGATTAAAGAGCAGGCATTGTCAGACAGGAATAAGAGAGCAGAGCTTGAGAAATTTACAATTATCAGAGGAGAAATGATAAAGGGGTATCACAGGGTCATTAATCAAAATCACAAGGAGTATCAGATATGTATTCATGATCCAAATATAGGGACTGGCCACTGCAGCTGCCCTGATTATCTGACCAATGGCCTTGGAACCTGCAAGCATCTTCGTACAATCTGTTCCAGCCTTAAGGAAGAGCCTGATTTTAACAGGAAAAAAGGCAGGGAGATATTCCCCTTTGTTGATATTTACTGGAATTCAGCTTTGAAAGCACCTGCAATGTTTTCAGAACGCCTTGAAGCTGATTTTTCAGATCTTATTACTGTGCTGGAATCGTGTTTTAATAATTCAGGGGAGTTTACAGCTTCTGATTTGTCACAGATTGTACCGCTAATGGATAAAGTTGACTCTGACAAACGGGTTCGCATACAGGAAAACCTTATTACAAGAGTGGATAGGCATATACATAATCAGCAGCTTAAAAAGTTGTCAAACCGGGATATTACTGATTACCCTTTAAAAGCAATGCTTTACCCCTATCAAAAAGAGGGAGTAGCCTTTGGGCTTTTTAAAACCGGTGTTTTGATTGGTGATGAGATGGGACTTGGTAAAACCCTGCAGGCAATTGCCTTGGGTATTCTTAAAAAGGAGATATTTGATTTTTCTAAAATCCTGATTGTTACACTGGCATCTCTCAAGGAGCAGTGGAAAAGAGAAATTGAAAAATTTTCAGATGAAGAGGCTGTTATTATTGAAGGCTCACCCGGCAACAGAAAAATGCTTTATCAAAAATCCACAGAATTGTTTAAAATCACAAATTATGAAGCAGTCTTGAGGGATGTAACAATATTATCTAAGTTTGATCCTGATATAATTGTACTGGATGAAGCCCAGCGCATTAAGAATTTTTCAACAAAAACAGCTGATGCCGTTAAACAGATTCCCAAAAGACATGCCATTGTATTGACCGGAACACCAATGGAAAATAAGCTTGAAGATATTTACTCCATAGTGCAGTTTCTTGATCCCTTTTTATTAACACCTTTATGGGAATTTGCCGGAGATCATTTTTTAATACCAAGAAAGAAAAAAAGCTTCATTGCTGGATACCAGAACTTGGATAAATTAAAAGAGAAACTTAAAGATATTGTGATCAGGCGTAAAAAAGAGGATGTTTTAAAGGATCTGCCAGATGAAGTGGTGAATAATTATTATATTGACCTTACAGTAGAGCAGATGGAGATACATGCAGGGTATGCAAGATCGCTTCTACCTTTGATAAATAAAAAATATCTCACCCCCATGGATGTCAGAAAAATACAGATCCTTCTTTTAAGGATGCGTATGGTGTGTGATTCCAGTTACCTAATTGACAGGGAAACTCATTTTTCACCAAAACTAAAAGAGCTTGAAAGTATTGTTGATGAACTTGTGATTCAAAACAAACATAAAATTGTGATTTTCAGTGAATGGACTACCATGATTTTTCTCATTGCAAAAAGCCTTTCAAAAATGAAAATTCCCTTTATTGAACTTTCCGGCAAGGTGCCCGTAAAAAAACGCCAGGCATTGATTGATGAATTCACCAATAATCCTGAATGCAGAATTTTTCTTTCAACAGATGCAGGAGGCACAGGATTGAATCTTCAAGCTGCCGACTGTGTTATAAATTTTGAGCTGCCATGGAATCCTGCAAAAATGAACCAACGTATTGGCAGGATCTCAAGGATTGGGCAGGAAAGCAGCTGCATCAATGTTATTAATCTGATTGCAAAAAAAAGTATTGAAGAGAGAATCCTTACAGGAATCCAGCTTAAAACTGAAGTGTTCAAGGGTGTATTTGATGATGGCCCCGACAGTGTGGAATTTTCAGCAGAAAAGAGAAATGAGATGCTCAATCGCTTAAGGGAGATGATGGGTGAAGAGGGAGAATTGAGCCCCATTGAATCAGCTGAACCCGAAGAGATCCCGGAAGATACTCCTTATTATCTCAATCCTGAAGTACTGGGTGATGAGAAGGAAGATGAAAAAACCGAGGAAAAAATATCCAATACCAGTATAGAAAATCCTGAACCCAATGCAGAAAATACTGAATCTGTTACAGATAATATTCTAGCAAACCAGCCTCCTGAAAAGATTGAAACGGTTCTTAATTCAGGTATGGAATTTATCGGAGGACTTATGGAGATGGCAACTGGTAAGAAAATGAGCAAATCAGATGACCAGGAAAAAATGATTGAGATTGACAGAACAACAGGTGAAGTAACTATGAAATTCAAGCTTCCCGGATTTTAACGAGGTATATTTAAAATTTCAATCCAGCCATGAACATTGATGGCAGACTCAATTTTGATATGGTGTCCGGATTATATTCCTTGCCGGATGTAATTGCCTTTGCAGCAAGAATTCCGCTCTTAACTGCAGGACCGATTCCTTCACCCATATCAAGGGTGGCAAGACCAAGGGCATCTCCGATTATAAATGCATTATCCTTATGGCATTGTAAGGATTTCTTCTTTAAATTGTAGATATATCCCTTTGGTCTGATTTTAGTATTAGGAATTTTACCTGTCTCTTTTAACCTATTAATAAATGAGTTCCAATGTTCATTAATGGTGGTTTTGTTCCTGTTCAATTTGTCAAGCTTTCCTCCTACACCAATATTGAGATAACCTCCTGCTTTTGGAACAAACCAAGAATATCCGGGTAATCTATTTTTAACAAACCATAAATGACACTCTTTTACAGAATAGTCTGTTTTAAACTCCTTTTCCAGGGCAATAATCTGTCTGTCTATAGATTTATCAGCTCTGTTTCTAAAAAAAATTCTTGCAACGGGACAATTAGTTCCTCCTGCACCTACAATGAATTTTGCCCGGAACTTTTCATCCACTATAAATTGATTCTTCTTTTTTTCTATTTTTTTTACCCTTTGTTTAAAAATCTGAACCTCGGATTTTTTTAAAAGCCAGTCATCAAATTCAACTCTTCGGATGGAATATTGACGGGTTTTTAAAGGAAGTTTGATGCCAGCAATATGAAAATATATTTTTTTAAAGCAGATAATACCATGGGGATAATCATTGGCAGAACATTTAAGATCTTTGAATACTTCAGGAGTTATCCAGCCGGCACACAGCTTAAGCCGTGGAAAATCTGCCTTGTCAAGTATTGCAGCATTAACACCCTGGCGGAGCAGTTCCCGTGCACAGGCTGCACCTGCCGGGCCTCCTCCGACAATAATAACATCAAAATCATGCATATAATCAGCTTTTTCTGCACTCAGGAGAAGGTTTCCCCGTTTTGGTCATAACGATTTGCCACAGCTGCAGTGTTCTTGCTCTGAAACCTCCGGCACAGGATAAAAGATAAAATTCCCACATCCTGTAAAATCTTTTGGAATAATTATGCTCTATTTCAGGCCAGCTTTTTTTGAAGTTTTTATACCATGCCATCAGAGTTTTATCATAATCCTCACCAAAATTATGCCAGTCCTCCACCACAAACATACCCTCCATGGCTCTTCCCAGCAGCCTGATGGAGGGCAGCCTGCCATTGGGAAAAATATATTTTTCAATCCAGGCATTGGTGGATGTTTTTGTTAGATTATTACCAATGGTGTGGATAAATGCAATTCCATCATCTTTTAAAGTGGAGTGGACTTTTTTCATATATGTCCTGTAGTTTTTATGCCCCACATGCTCCATAAGGCCAATGGAGATAACCCTGTCAAAAAGCCCATGGGCATTGCGGTAATCATCAAATTTAATATCAACATCCAGATTTTTGTTCAACTCTCTGCCAAATCTTGCCTGATCCTTTGAAACAGTATATCCAGTTACATGGACTTCATACTTTTGGGCAGCATATTTTGCAAAAGCACCATAGCCGCATCCAAGTTCCAGGATTTTCATTCCAGGCTTTAAATCAAGCTTGCGGCAGATAAGATCAAGCTTGTTTTCCTGGGCCTGGTCAAGAGTTGTGGCATTTCCCCAGTACCCACAGGTGTACTGCATCTGTTTGTCCAGCATTCTTGTATAAAGGCATTCACCAATATCATAATGGCTTTTACCAACCTGGAAAGCTCTTTTTCTTGACTGGCGGTTAAAAACCAGGGCCAGAAGATAACTATAGAGAAGCGGTATGTTTTTTTTAACTTTACCCTCAAGGTCTTGGCGAAGGATTTTATCTATAAACTGATCAACAGCCCCGGCTTCCCACCATTCATCCATGTAGGATTCTCCAAGGCCAAGTTCTCCATGTTTTACAATCCTGTCATAAAAATTTTCATTATGGACAGTGATGTCATATGGCTTTGAGCCGTTAATTGTAATACCTGATATTTCAAAAAGAGCAGTTATGAATTTTTCAGCTTTTTTACTCATTATATCTTTCTATATTATCAAATATTTCTGTTTTTATTCTCCTGCCATATTAATTATATGCTGTTCATAAAATAATAGATGTCATATTTTTAAATTGAGCGCAACAGGCTTTTAAAAATTTCAGGGAATTTGTCCTGTTTTTTGTTCAATACCAGGGTTTCCTATGATTTAATGATTTCATCAGCTTCACTTATGCAATACATCAGATGCCTTGGAGATTTTGCATCGCCAATAAGATAAAAGGCAGGGTTGACCTTTTTCTCAAGTTTTTTTGCATCTCTTATGGAGCTGTGTTTTTCTGAAATAACCACAGAGTTAAAACCGGTTAATATGACTTCTTCTCCATTGGATTTGAAAATAACCCCATTGTCTGTGAATTTTTTAATGGCGACATTTTTATATAAAGGTACCTTTGCATCATTCAATCTCTCCCTCAAATAAAACCTGTCATTGCTGGACATCTCTTCGGCAAAGCTTTTTTTGCGGTTTAGGACAACAACCTCTTTTCCCTGGTCAGAGAGGAAATCAGCAGTGATAAGACCTGTCATGCCGCCGCCGAGAACAATAACCCTTGATTCAACCTTCTCTTTGCCGCTTATAACATCAACATTGGTTGCAACATCCATTTTGCTTTGAAAAAGTCCTTTGATCATTGGCATATCAGGCATTGATCCTGTGGCAAGTATGACCTTGTCAGGATTGATTTCATTTATCAGGTCCATGGAAAGCTTACAATTGTATCGGATATCCACATTTAATTTATTCATTTCATTTTTAAAAAAATCTAAAATATCATTAAGCTCCCCACGCCCGGGTGCTTTTGCTGCAAGAGACAGCAATCCACCAGAATCCTGCCCTTTTTCACACACAAAGGTTTTATGCCCCTGGAGTGCAGACTGCCTTGCAGCTGCCATCCCGGCAGGGCCCGCCCCTGCAATAAGTATTGTTAAAGGTTTTTCAGGTTTTGTTTCATCTTTGAGTTTATATTCCCTGCCAACATCAGGGTTGACCACACATGAGCCTGGCTCTTTGTTCATAAGAACTGCATGGATACACCCTAAGCAGCAGCCAACGCATGGGCGGATCTGATCAAAATTCCCGGCTTTTGCTTTATTGGCATATTCAGGGTCGGCAAGGAAAGACCTGCCCATGGATACAATATCAGCATACCCTTTCTTAAGAATCTCTTCAGCATGATCAGGGTATTTAATTCTTCCCACAGTAACTACAGGGATATTGACATGTTTTTTAACTTCTCTTGCAAGATGCACAAAACAACCATGTTTTGTGTACATGGAAGGAATGGTCAACTCTGTGGAGCCATAAACTCCGCCTGAGATATGTAAATATGCAATACCTGCCTTTTCAGTCTGAGGAGCAATCTGTACAGTGTCTTTAAGCTCCCACCCGTTTTCACTGTAATCATTTCCATTGATTCTAAGTCCAACAGGGAAATCTTTTCCGGTTTTTGATTGAATATCTTCTATGACCTCAAACAAAAACCGTGTTCTGTTTTCAATTGAACCTCCATATTCATCTGTTCTGATATTGGAATTGGGAGAGAGGAATTGACCTATTAAATACCCGTGGGCACCATGGATTTCTATGAAATCAAAGCCTGCTGTTTTGCATCTTTTTGCAGCATCACCAAAACAGGTTACAAGCTCCTTGATTTCATCAATCTCAAGAGCTCTTACCCTGCCCTTTACAACAGCAGGAGCAGGAATGGCAGACGGTGCCACAATTTCATCAAGATATGCCTGCCTGCCTCCATGCATCAGCTGAACCCCAAACAGAGTGTCGTATTGTTTTACCTGGTTCACCATTTTTTTAAGAGCTGGAATACACCTGTCATCATGCAGCTGGGGAAGATCAGGCAGTTCCTGACCTCCGGGATGGATACCCCCGCCTCCTACCAGCATCATGCCAACCCCACCTCTGGCTCTCTCTACAAAATATTGGGTTAACTGATCTGTTACATAGCAGTTTTCATCAACACCAAAGTTGATACTCATGGCAGACATTAAAAGTCTGTTCTTTGAGGTTTTATTTCCTATTTTAACTTGACTGAAAAGATTTGACAGCATGCAAAAAATTTCCTTTTTAAATTTAAAAACAATATCTGTCTTGTATAAACCTGTACCTAATTTATTTAAATCAAAATCCAATATAAGCGAACTTGATATTAAGATACAAGGTTTTTTAACCAATCCTGGTTTATTGTGTGCACTTAAAACAAGCTGTAGATAAATATCTGGTTCAAAATGCTTCAAATTTTTAGTCCAGCACTAAATATAAGTTGTTGCCAGGGCATTACTCTGTTATAATTTTGAAAAATTATTAAAAGCATTGATTAAAATTTAAAAGGAGCAGTCCCCATGTTACAACCCTTGTTTATTAAAGCCACAAGTCTCTCAGATGCCTGGTTTCAGACCCTTTACAGGTGTGTGGAGCAGGGTAGATCTTTTACTATCAACCGTGGATCATTTGAAGGTCAGAAAAGGCTTGAGTTTGATTTTATTACAATTCATATCACCCATCCTGCAAGCGTCCCGCTGCTGCCAAAGGTAAATCCTGCTCTTGGATTTCCCGATCCAGTGGATGAGGATTATCTTGATGATTATCTGCCATATCTGATGACTGGAGAGGAAAAGGAGGGAGAATCCTATACTTACGGTCAGAGAATCTGTAAATGCGATCTTGAATACCTGCCGGATGATTATAAAACAATGAAAGAAATTCTGGTACAGGAAAAAGAGATCTGGGAAGAGAGAAATATACTGATAGAAGAAAATTCAAAATATTATATAAATCAGATGGAACTAATGATCTGGACATATAAAAACAGAGGGCACAGAAACAACCAGATGATTTTACAGGTGGGACAACCCTCTGATATGGTTCTTCTCGATCCACCCTGCCTTAGACACATTGATACAAGAATCCAGGATGGCAAACTTCACTTTTTCCCATATTTTCGATCATGGGATCTGTTTGGCGGGTTTCCTGCCAATCTTGCTGCCATTGAAATGATGAAACAATATTGTGCTGCACAGATCGGGGTTGAAAACGGTGAAATTGTTGCATCATCCAAGGGGCTTCATATCTACGATTATGTTTTTGAAATTGCTGAAGCCATAAGAGGCCGCTCCATGAATGAATTCAGGGAAATGCTTTAATAAAAAAAAGTCTTGCCCGTATGGTTTTCTCTTTTTACAAGTTTTTTACAACTTCTTTACCTCAATATGACACATCAAAGTATTTATCCTTGTATAGTTTGCTTAAAGCATTACAAAAATGCGAATGCAGGTAAATTTAAAACACAAGGAGACAAATCATGAAACTATCAAAACAATATCATGGCAGAACAATTATTGGATTTTTTGCAATCACCATAATTATTTCTTTAATTTCAGGAACCGCATGGGCAAAACTTGAGCATGGTAAAGTAATATGCAGGATTGAAACTGACAGGAGTGTCCTGCCGGCAGGAGATTCTCAGACAACTATACTCAAGATAACCCTTGATGCCCCTGCTGCCCCGGTTAATGTTAAAAGACCGGCAGTTAACCTTTCTCTTGTTCTGGATCAGTCAGGTTCCATGAACGGAACCAAGATAGAAAAAGCAAAGGCAGCTGCCATTGAAGCTTTAACCCGGCTCGGGCTGCAGGATATTTTTTCTGTAGTGGTTTATGATACAAATGTTCATACCATTGTTCCTGCCCAGAATGCCGGAAATATCCAGGGGATTATCAACACTATCCGGCAAATTCGTGCAGGAGGCAGTACAGCACTTTTTGGCGGTGTCAGCCAGGGAGCTGCTGAAATACGTAAAAATCTTGAAAATGATTTTGTTCACCGTATTATGCTTCTCTCCGATGGATTGGCCAATGTAGGCCCGAGGATGCCTGACGATCTTGGAAGACTGGGTGCCGCTTTGATTAAAGAGAATATTTCCGTGACCACCATAGGCGTGGGAACAGATTACAATGAAGATCTCATGGCACAGCTTGCCCAGAAAAGTGATGGCAATATATATTTTGTTGAATCAGGAATTGATCTGCCGCGGATTTTTGCAGCAGAACTCGGGGATGTCCTGAATGTTGTTGCTAAAAAAGTAAAAATAACCATTACATTGCCGGATAATATAAAGCCGGTCAATATTATTGGCAGAGAAGGCAGAATCCGCGGTAATAAGATTGAACTTTATATGAATCAGCTTTATGGAAATCAGGAAAAATATGCTCTTATTGAAGTTAATCTTCCTGAATCAAAATCGGGAGCAAAAATTAAGATTGCCAGGGCAGATGTTGACTATGAGAATCCTTTTACCCAGAAACAGGAACGATCAAGCGCAGTTTCCTATGCTTCTTTTAGCAGTAATCCAAAAAAGGTTGCCAAATCAACCAATATTGATGTTGTAAGGGAATACCAGTTAAACTTAAATGCTCTATCCCAGGAAAAAGCCATTGAATTGTCTGATAAAGGCAAAAAGCAAGAGGCTGTAAAAGAACTTAAACAATCTGCTGCCAGATTAAAACAGATAGGCACCATGTATCAGGATAAAGAGTTATTACAAAAAGCTGATGAGCAGGAAGTCCAGTCTGACATGATTGAAAGCGAGGGAATGAGCAAAAAAAGTCGTAAGATTTTACGGACTAAATCCTATCAGATGAAAAATCAACAGCTTTCACAATAGTAAAAAAACTGGTATGGCATAAGGTATGAAAACCAAACGTTCCATTATTGTTTTCTGGGCATTATTTTTAATGCCCACCCTTATTATTGCCGGTATAGCTTTCAAACTTCTGTCCCATGAGCAGGAGCGTATCAATCAATCTGCCATAAATGCCTTGTCGCAAAGGGCAGAAGCAATCTCACAAACCATTCATATTACCATTGAAACAATTCAGGATAATTTAAAACAATCACTCTTTGATATTGATCAGAATGACCTTGCAGCAACTCTTTTAAGGTGGGAAGGAACAAATCCCCTTGTGCGTAATGTTTTCATATATAAGAATCAGGGTCTTGAGTATCCTGTCAAAGGTATGGAATCCACTCTTGAAGAGCGGCGGTTTATAACAAGGTATGATGCCCTGTTCTCAGGAAGAGTAAAATTTGATTTTAATATTGCCCCTTCAAAGATTTCTGCAAAGGAATTACAAAAATTGAAAGGATTGACAGGCTCTTATCCTGATTCAGTGAAATATGATGCTATTGAAAAAAAACAAACCATATCATCCCGCCAAAAGCTTGTAGCACTCTCCAAAGCTATACAAAAAGCTCCTGGTTCTGCGCAACAGGACTTGGCTTTCAAAGGGCCGGAACAAAAACTCATAAACAAATCAGAATGGATTCCATGGTTCAGCGAGAACCGGCTGCATATTCTGGGGTGGGTTCAAAAGATAGAAAAAGGACCTGTATATGGCATTGAGCTGGAATTAATGACTTTGCTGTCAAGATTGATTGTTGATTTTCCAAAAATAACAGAACCGGGGACAGCCTTGGTACTCATAGACGGAAATGGTAATTTTATGCACCAGTTTGGAACCATGGTTGTAGATCCTGAAGCAAAGCCTGTGGAAGTCATATCTATTTCAAGCCTGCTGCCCCATTGGCGAATTGCAGTTTTTATTGATGATAAAGGTTTTGCTTCAACAAAAGGCTTTTTGTATATTTCAACTATTTTATTGGCAATTTTTATCGCAGCTATTATATCAGGCGGTATTCTTTTAACACGCCTGACCCTTAGCAATATGAAAGATGCAAGGCAGAAAACTTCCTTTGTCTCTTCAGTATCTCATGAACTTAAAACCCCCTTGACCAGTATCAGGATGTATGCTGAACTTTTATTGTCAAAAAGGGTAAAAAATGAGGATAAAATTCAGACATATCTTTCAACCATAGTCAATGAAAGCGGGCGTTTAACAAGATTAATCAATAATGTTCTTGATTTTGGGAAACTTGAACAGGGCAGTAAAAAATATCAACTGGAAAATGTTGAAATCGACAGGTTCTTAGAACAGATCATCAAGACCCACAGCATTAGAATAAAAAATCAGGATCTTGAAATTAAAACCTTGATTGAAAAAGGGGATTATAGAGTAAAAACAGACAGGGATGCCATGGAACAGGTAGTATTGAATCTGCTGGACAATGCACTGAAATATGCAGATCAGGGAAAATTTATTGAATTTGTTTTAAAAAAAGAGGATGTTTTTATTGTTTTGAAAATATGCGATGACGGACCTGGTATTCCAAAAGAACACCAGCACAGAATTTTTGATAAATTTCACAGAATTGATAATTCCTTAACTTCGCAGCAGCCAGGTTCCGGTCTTGGATTGAGTATTGCTCAACAAATAATGAAAGATCTTGGAGGTGATATCTCATTTGAACCTCTGTCTCCCAATGGAACCTGTTTTATAATAAGGATAAAAGATCATGACGCAGATTAAAATTCTTGTTGCAGAAGATGATGCCAACATCAGGATGGGACTTGTGGACACCCTTGAAAGTGAGAATTATCAGGTGAAGGAAGCCTGTGATGGTGCCATGGCCCTTGAATTGTTTAATAACAGCTCTTTTGACTTGATTCTTCTTGATATCATGATGCCTGGAAAAAGTGGATATGATGTCTGCCAGGATATCAGAGCTGTAGATAAAGATATTCCTATTATCATGTTGACAGCCAAGGGCGAAGAGTTTGATAAAGTTATCGGTCTTAAACTTGGAGCTGATGATTATATTACAAAACCATTTGGAATCCATGAACTTCTTGCAAGAATAGGTGCTGTGCTACGCAGATCACAAAGAGAGACAAAACCCCAGGACAAACCTTTGCTGCATAATTTTAAATTTGGCGAGTTTGAGGTAAACCCCAAAACCTATAAATTGTCAGGCCAGGACAAAGATATTGATCTTTCAGAAAGAGAACTCAAGCTTATTCAATATTTTCATGAACATCCAGGAGAGGTTTTAAGCCGGGATGATATTTTAAATGCCATCTGGGGAATTAATTATTTTGGCACAACCAGAACCCTTGATCAGCATATTGTACAGCTTAGAAAAAAAGTAGAATCAGACCCCTCCAAACCCTGTTATATCACCACAGTCCATGGTGTTGGATATCGTTATGAGACTTAATTCCTTAAAAAAATAAAATAGCTTTATCCCGAATTCAGGCTATTTGTTGCTGTGATTATATGCTGTTATGGACGATCACGGGGGAGGAATACGTTTTGAGCCGCATGGGCCAAAAATGATGATCGTGACATACCCCTTTTTTTTGCTGTTACGTCTATTTTGTGCAATATATTTTCCGGTAATGTGATATTTACCCGAATAGTTTTTGATTTTATTTCTGGTGCAGATACCACAAAAAAAGCAATTGCATCCGAGTAATCTTGATCAGCAATAATTTCATCAAGCTTTGTTGGATTGGGAATTTTTTCTCCAAACTCTCTCATAGTATGGATATGGCCAGACAATGCTTCGCTTGCAAGGTCTTTCACTATATCAATAGATTTTCCTCCTGTTATACAACCAGGAAAATCAGGAAATGATACCCCATAATCACTTGAAGAATCTTTATGTACAACGGCAATATAATTAGACATAGTAAACCTCCTACTTAAATTTCATATTGGCTTGTTTTTCAATGCTTTTTAGAGTGCCAACAGGAATATCTTTTTTGGGATGGGGCACAGTTACAATTCCTGCTTGTTCAGGATGATGGAAATGCCAATGATCTCCAGTCGTACGGATATGAACCCAGCCTCTTTTTTTTATTATCTTTATAATTTTTCTGCTGTCCATATGTGTAATAATACACACTGATTTCTATATGGTCAATAAAAATGAAAATATCTTTGTCCAGGAATTAATTTAATTGGTTTTTTTAACGGAATATGATTGAATTGATTATCGTAGTTAAATATTAACCACCATATTATTTAAAGGTGAAGATATTGTGAGAGTTAAAATAACAGCCATAACTCTTTCGCCGGCATTTATACCATTTAATTACAATTATGCCCTTCACTCTGCCATCTATGGACTTATGGAAAAATCATCAACTAAATATTCCCAATATCTTCATGACAAAGGCTTTATAAACAAATCCATAAACAAGCGATTTAAATTATTTACCTTTTCAAAACTCTTTTTCACACCGTTAAAAATCAATAAAAACGGATTCAACCGTGTAAAAGAGATCCATTTCATTTTTTCCACACCAATAGAACAAAGCTATGAACACCTTATCCTTGGCCTGTTTGCAGATCAAAACTTTTTTTTAAATGTCGCAGGTAAAAAAATAGATTTTTCCGTCGTTCAAGTAGAAGCCCTGCCAGAACCACAATTTAATAATAAAATAAATTTTATCTGCCTTTCACCAATTGCAGTATCAACTCAGCGTGAAAAGTTAGACGGCACCCTAGAACAACATTATTTAGATTACATGAATCCCAAAGAAAGAGAACATTTTATTAAAAACATTGAAAAAAACCTGATCAATAAATATCAAACCTTTTACAATAAAATCTACAGAGATAATACCGAAGATTTCAAGTTCAGTTTTGATCCAACCTACATAACCAAAAAACAAGGTAAAATCAGCAAACTGATCCATTTTAAAAAAATTAACAACAAAATTATAACCAAAATAAAGGCCTTTGAAGCTCCTTTTAAAATAATCGCTGAACCAGCACTTATCAAAATCGGCTACGAAGCCGGCTTCGGCAATGTCAACAGTGCTGGTTTGGGATGTGTGGAACCCATAAAATGAATATGGATAAATAGAAATAAAGATATTAGAGGCATTATGATACAAGAACTGGTTAATTATTCAAAATGGTTAAAAAAAGATTTCCCTGATTTATTTCAAGGCAAGTTGGAAGTAGGTCTTCATGTGTTAATGAGAATTGGTGATGAAGAAATTTCTGAAATTAAGATGTATAAAATTGGAAAAAATTCATCACAGATAATGGATGAAAATCAATTTGTTTTTGACTTTGCTGAACAAGTTTCTAAATCGAATGTAATTAGTGCTAATAAATGCATCCATAATGATAAATATATCCTGTCAAACAACCCGTTTTGCTATAAATTAAACCTTGTTACTGGCACTGAGATCACACGTGATTTTGATTATGATGATATTAAGAAAAACGGGAAAATAAGAAAGAAAAAATTACTAAATCATATTAAAGCAATAAAAAAGGACTATTTAACTGCTTATGATGATGGCACTCGATCAGCAGCACAAAAAGTTATTAGAATATTCATTGGAATAGCTTTTGAGGTTATCAAATCTATAAACACAAATAATAATGGTAATGTGGTTTTGCAATCAGATAATAGATTTGCTCAACAGATACTAGAAAAAATCAAGGAATCATACTTAAAAGAAGAAGATTTAGCAACATCTCAGGATTTTTTCAAAAAATTAAAAGGAAAAAAACTCATAGTATATTTTGATGTAGATAAAAAATTATATGATATGGCTTCAGGTGTTTATTTCCAGAAAAAAGGCGGGTTAAAACAATCTATTCCAACAATTGAGTTTCAAAACACACAATACACTTTAAATAGTTTTATAAATAATGCTAATGAAAAGAAGATATTCTTAAAGCACCTAACCGCATTTAATAAATACAATTATTACCATAAAAAAGAATTTGATGAATTATTGGAAGATTTCAAACCCGTCATTAAAGAATTGCCCAATCCCTTACCAATTTTCATTTTAAAATCTGAACTTAATGAAAAATTTATAACAATATTTAAGAATGACAAAAATAAAGGTTATAAAGAGATTATCTCTGAGTTATTCAGAACCCATAGAGATGATTTACAGAATTATTATCTATTTAATGGCAATCGAATGGCCATTAATGATTTTGATTATGTCACTTCATTTGATTATAACTTGGATAGAGTGGTCGGCAAAGATGACTACTTTGAGATTTTTAATAACAACGGATTTGGACTTAAAATCGAAAATATTTTTGATTTAGAAAAAACAATAAGCAAAAAATTTTTATTCAAAGTGCAGCGTAAAAACAAAGCTCAGTTTGAATTATTAAGTAATAATTATTTTACAGAAAAATTAAGCTCTGGAAAGGGCAATAAAATTCCTGATTTTATAGAAAATAATATATATAAATACCGCAGAACTCTTTATGACGTCTTTTATAAAGCCCGTTTGCATTTGATAACAGCAAAAATATTTAAAGACATCTGCATACCGGTTATTCGCTATGAAATCTCCCATGATGAGGCGAACAACAGAGGTTATAGTAAAAATGAAAATAGAATAATAGAAAAGCTACTTATTTATATTCAATTAAACCAAATATTTGATAAAAACAATATAAACTTTGGAGGAGTAGATATGGGTTCAAAATTACCAGAATTTTATAAACAGGTACGAAAACTTATACAAAACGACAAAAAAATTGATGATGATTTGCAAATCAATTCAAGTGAACTATGGGCATTTGCGGCAGGACAGTTAATTTATTATTTGCTTAGTCAAAGTAAATCATCAAATAAATCTCACGCTATGTTTGAGCCATTCTTAAGAAGGTTTAATGATGCCAATGCTTTTAAAAATGAAATACTGAATACTTACAAAAAATATAAACATGAAATTAGCCTGAACAATTCAAGATTTAACCAATTAGCAAGCAAGGTGCTTGAATATTCAATTAATAACGAAGACTTAACCAAGTATGAAGCAGTTGTTTACAGCGGTTATTTTGCCAAATCACTTTTATATGAATCCCAAAATGAAAATTAAGGAGAATAAAAATGAGTAACAACAATAATAGTCCTTTTACTAAACGGGTTTACGGTGTACAAATCATAAAATCAAAAAACTCAAATTACAATGCTGATTTTACAGGAAGCCCACGAACATTACCTGATGGAACGGTTTATTCAACCGATAAAGTGGCAAAATTTAATATCAGGCAATATCTTGGAAGAAAAGATAATAGTTTGATTTTTACTAAGACAACATACAAAAATGATTTAAAACCAATGGTTTTAAAGGAAGTATATGAAAGCCATTTTGGAGATGTTGGAAGTGATAAAAAAGTTGCTTTGAAAAATTTATTAAACAAGTTAGATATTAGATTGTTCGGAGCGACTTTCGCCCCAAAGGGTGCAGATAATATGAATATTTCTATCCATGGCCCTGTACAGATTAGCTATGGCATGAATCAATTTCAAAAGTTGAAAGATTCCGGCATGTACACAGATCAGATTGGTTCACCCTATGCATCTAAAAAGGGAGCTGACCAAACTACTCTTGGATCACAAACCCGCTCTCAGGAAGCCCATTATGTCCATCATTTTTCCATTAATCCTAAAAATCTATCAAGCTATGTTAATCAATTTAACAATGGTGAACAGAAAGAGGAAAATGATAAGGGCAAAAATGGCTTCCAATTATTATCAACCAACGACATTAAACTTTTAAAAGAGGCAATGGCTGTTGCCACAACTTACTATGACTCTACATCAAAGAAGGATTCTGAGAATGAGTTGCTCTTATGGATCGAACTTAATGAAAATTCTGAAAAAATCATGAAAAATTTTACAGAATTAATTAAAATAAGTAATGCTGACGATGGAAAAACAAAAATTGATTTTGAAGAGGTGTTCCATTATTTAAACAAATTTTCTGACAATATTGCTAATATTGATATATATTATGATGATGTGTTTACAACTATTACCGGCTTAGAATTAAATAAAAATATTAAAGAACATAAGAGTTTAAATGATGTGCTCAATAACCAGTAGTAGGAACAGAATGCAACTACTTCTTAGGAGTTAAATTTATGGAAAAAATTCCTGAAAAAAAGGACAACCTTTTCGGACGGGTTGTTTCCATTCTGGAAGAAAGCCGTTCCAATGTTGTTCATTCGGTAAATTCCAATATGGTGCTGGCTTACTGGTTGATTGGAAGAGAAATTGTCTCGGAGGTTCAAAGCGGAGAAAAACGGGCTGATTATGGAAAGCAGGTTATTAAAAATCTATCCAGACAATTAACACAAAAATATGGAAAAGGATTTTCTGTCCAAACACTTTGGAGTTTCAGGCAGTTTTATCAAATATATGATGATAAAATTAAAATTCTCTGCCCGGCGGGTAGAGAATTGGATGAAGTGGGAAAAATCTCCCCACTGGGTAGAGAATCTGACAATAAACAAATTTCCACAACTGATGAAAAAATACAAATTGCCGACAGGACTCAGCTTCCTGAAGGTTTTTCTCCACAGCTTTCCTGGTCGCATTACCGTACTCTTATGCGGGTCAAAAAGGATAAAGCCCGGAGATTTTATGAACAGGAGGCAATTGAATGCGGTTGGAGCAAACGGATATTGGAGCGCCATATTCACAGTCAGTATTATGAACGTATTTTGAAAAGTCAGCATCCTGAAGCCATGAGAAAATCTGCCCGACAAGCTTTGCAAAAACAAGACACATCATCTGCTGATGTACTTAAAAATCCCTATGTGCTGGAATTTCTTGGTCTGCCAGATTCAAGCACTTTACATGAGACAGAGTTGGAGGCAGCGATTATTACTCATTTGCAAAGTTTTCTGCTTGAATTAGGAAAAGGTTTTGCCTTTGTGGGACGTCAGAAACGGTTACGTTTTGATGATAAAGAGCTTTTTGTTGATCTGGTTTTCTATAATTGTATTCTTAAATTTTATATGCTTATAGACTTAAAAATGGGAGAGCTGTCTTTTAAGGATGTCGGACAGATGGATGGCTATGTCCGCATGTTTGATGATATTTACACCGCAAAAGATGACAATCCAACCATTGGGCTTATCCTGTGTACTGAAAAAAATGAGGCTGTTGCAAAATACTCTGTATTAAGTGAACGCAGACAAATTTTTGCTTCAAAATATATGTTATATCTGCCAACGGAAGAAGAACTACAAATTGAATTGCAGCGGGAAAGAAAGCTGATTGAAGAACATCTGAATTCAGGGGGTAAAAATGACACTCATCTCCATTGATTTAAAATCAGATTTTGGTTTTTTTAAAAAACCGGATATCAATGATTCAATTTATTTGACGTATAATATGATACACAAACCTGCTTTGTTGGGCTTATTTGGTGCTGTTCTGGGTTTGGAAGGTCATAAACAATATGGGAAATTGCCTGATTATTATGTAAAACTTGAAAATATTAAGATAGGAATCCAACCAATAGGTGATGGACAAAAAAACGGAAATTTTACAAAAACTACGGTAAAATATAATAATGCAACCGGACTTGCCAGTGCAGGGACATTAAATATACTGGAACAGGTTTTAATCAAGCCAGCTTATCGAATTTTTTTAGAGTTAGATGAAGATAATGAAGATCGGCTTAAGCTATATCGGAAATTAGAAAATGGAGAAGCTGTATTTATTCCATATCTGGGGAAAAATGACTTTTCATGCTGGTGGGAAGAGTTTAAAAACTATAGGTATGTAACAAGTGTAAAATCAGATAATTTTAAAATCAAAACCATATTTTGCAAGCCGGCAGGCTCAAGGCTGAATAATTTTAAGAAACAAATTGCATTTGGCTTTATAGCAGGGATGCAGGAAAAAGCTGAACCTGTTTTTTCTCAGTTTGAACGTCTGCCTACGGGGTTTAGCAAAATACTGAAACAATACAGGGAACCTCAAGAGTTTGTGTATACAAATATAAAATTCAGCAAAACAAAATTTCCTATGGATGAAAATTTCAGAGAACTGGAAAACGGAGATGTCATATATCTATTTTGATACGGTTAAATTTTCAAGTCTGATTAAAAACAGTGGTGTGAATCCACAGGAAATAATTGAAAAATCAGAGCTGTATTTTGCTCATACACCACCGGACAATAAAGCAAGGGAAAAAGAAACTCTTGTTTCCCATATGGAAAAAGTAAAGGGAGTTTTTCTTGAACTTATTGAACTTCATGGACTTGACAATATTGTGGATAACCATATTCATGAATTGGTTTCCCATAATGGAATCAGAAACAAACAAAATTTTTATGAATTTCTGAAACTGTTATTTTTTGAAGGTATCCGGTTTCATGATATCGGCAAACTCAATGAAAATTATCAGATCGAAAAAATGGGACTTGCTGAACAGTTTAAAAAAAAGGACAACTCCATTGCTTCAACCCATTCCAATTTAAGCACATTCCTGTTTATTGCCTATATGATTGAAAAACTGGATATGATTCAGACAGACGAAGAAAAGGGATTTGCCTTCATTTTTATTCTCATTTTTTCAATGCCAGTCAGAAAGCACCATGCTTCAAACCTGACTAACCCATTTTATTATTTTGAAAATTCATATGAAGAAGAAAAAAATCGCTTTTTTGAAACTGTTGATATAAAAAAGCTACAAAATTATTTAGATATTCTGAGAATCAAATGTAATAAAATGTTCCATAATGATATTTTCTATGGACAAAATTTAGATGAGCATTATAAGAAACCATTTTTTTCTGTTTTTTTAGAAAAGATAGGTTCTTTCCCCCTATATTCCCTTTTAAAACTCAATTCATCCCTTCTTACAATTTCAGATTATATCGCTACTTCACGTTATATGTGGGATGAAAGACTGGAATTGGGTGGTACAATAAAAGAAGAGTTAAAAAAGCACATTTATGACAGCTTTTATTCAAAAGAATATAATAAAAAGCTAAATCATAATACTCCAAAGGAATTGAACAGCTTAGCCACGCGCTCAAAAGATAATTTAAACGAACTGCGCTTTAAATTAGCCCATGAAGTCCGGGGAAACCTTTTAAAAAATAAAAACATTGATAAAAATTTATTTTTTCTTGAAGCCCCGACAGGCGGAGGCAAAACCAATATGTCGTTTATGCTGATTGCAGAATTGTTAAAGGGCAGACCGGACTTAAATAAAGTATTTTATGTATTCCCCTTTACAACACTTATCACTCAGACTTTGAAATCAATAAAAGATACCCTTGGATTACAACCGAACAATTATATTGAACTGCATTCAAAAACAGGCTTTAAAGAAAATGAGGAGAAAGACGGGGAGTATGGAAATAAAAAGATAAATTTTATTGATTATCAGTTTGTTAATTATCCGTTTACTCTTTTAACCCATATAAAATTCTTTGATATCATAAAATCCCATAAAAAAAATGATAATTATTTATATCATAAGCTATCAAATTCCATTGTTGTTATTGACGAATTACAAGCGTATTCACCTGAACACTGGGATAAAATTTATTATTTCCTGAAAAATATATCAAATTTGTTTAATACTATTTTTATTGTCATGTCCGCTACTCTTCCCAAAATTGACAAACTTAAAATTGCTGAACGGCTTGATTTTTCAGAGTTTATCCATTTGGTCAAAAATAAAGATAATTATTTTCAAAATAGTAATTTTGCAAATCGGGTGGAGTTTGATTTGTCCATGATTGCAGAAAACCAGAAAATTTCTTTGGATAAAATACAAAGCAAACTTTTTGAGGAAAGTGAAAAATATGCAATTAATAATGAGAGACGCTGCTGGACTTTGATTGAGTTTATTTTTAAAAATTCTGCTGCTGAATTCTTTGAAGCAATCAAGCAGGAAGCTGATTCAAAAGGCTATGAAATAAAAATGTTGAGCGGGTCTATCTTAGAACCTGTCAGGAAAAAAATCATAAACGATTTGAAAACAAGAGATGGGAACAGTGAAAAATCAAAAATAATTCTTGTTTCAACACAAGTCATTGAAGCCGGTGTTGATCTTGATTTTGATTTAGGGTTTAAAGACACATCCATTCTTGACAGCGATGAGCAATTAGCCGGGCGTATCAACCGCAATGCATCTAAAAACGGGTGCAGAGTATTTTTGTTTAATTTTAATGATGAATACCGTGTTTACGGTTCTGATTATAGATACAGGATGCAAAAACAACACTTAGATACAGCAAATTATAAAAATATTTTAAAAACAAAAAACTTTGATGATTTTTATAAAGATACTTTCAACTTTATAAACAATCTGAATAAATCCGAATCACGATATGGCTTTTTTGATTATGAATCATTAGTGAGCAAACTGAGTTATTCGGCTGTTCGTAATGAATTTAAATTAATAGATCAAGATACATTGTCAGTTTTCGTGAATGTGGAATATGATCTGGAAAAGTATCCGATTGAACATACTTTGGGTTTGGAAAAGAGTGGAAAAATTCATGGGGAAGACGTTTTTAAAAAATATTGTGATATTATAGAAAACAAAGATCAGGATTTTATTAGTAGGAAAATATCTCTAACTGAAATACAGGGATTAATGTCAAGTTTTATTTTTTCAACATACAAATCAAACAAGATGATCGAAAAATTAATCTTTTTCTCAGGAGAAGAACAATATGGCTTTTGGTATATCTCTGACTTGGTTAACTCATCTCAAAAAGAAATTTACACACTTGAAGGTGGATTAAATGAAAAGGAATTAGGAGATGTGCAATTTATATAGGAGAATACTATGGGAGCAAATTACCTTTTGATAAAAGATAACCCCCCTTTTTGGTATGGTAAAATATAACAAAAGGTAACTCATAATAGATGTATTTATCAGGATGGATATCAATAGAATATGCCAAATCTCCAACATACAGACACGGGACTATTATTTTGTATTTTATCGCAAACCCAGGCTGTTTACATTAGGCCCTGGTTTTCACGAAATTGCCATGAAGTTTTTAGATATTATCACGTTTTTATATAGGAGTTTTTTGATTTTTACCACAAAATATGGTATGAGTTTTTCATGAAAAGAGATATCTACAAACAATTGGTTTCATGGAAACATTCTTCTTCCCGAAAGCCTCTTGTGCTTAAAGGCGCACGTCAGGTTGGCAAAACTTATATCCTTAAAAAATTTGGGGAGGGAGAGTATGGCAGTGTTGCATACTTTAATTTTGAAGAAGACCCTGATCTGAACGAATTTTTTACAGGCAGACTATCACCTGAAAAAATAATTGATACGCTTTCAATTTATCATGAATCAAGAATTTTATCTGATCAAACACTCATTATCTTTGACGAAATTCAAAACTCACCTTTGACACTTACCAGTCTAAAATATTTTTGTGAGAATGCTCCTGAATATCATATTGCGACTGCAGGTTCCCTGCTCGGAGTAAAGGTTGGCCAGTCTGCTCCATTTCCGGTAGGGAAAGTTAATTTCCTTGATATGCACCCCATGTCATTTGGCGAATTCCTGGATGCAGTTGGGAAAAAGCAATTACGGCTGTTTATTGAAGATAAAACTGATTTTTATTCTATCCCGGCAAGCTTTCATGCTGAGCTTATAGATTTCCTGAAAATTTATTATTTTGTTGGTGGTATGCCTGAAGCTGTAAGGCAATATGTTGAAGATAAGGATTTGAACAAGGTGCGTAATATTCAGGATGAAATACTATCAGCTTACTCAATAGATTTTTCCAAATATACTACGAGAACAGAAGCGATTCGGCTTGCCGATACCTGGGCAAGTATTCCAGGACAACTGGCCAGGGAAAATAAAAGATTTGTTTTTGGCCGAATTAATAAAAATGCACGGGCAAGGGAGTATGGCGAATCGATTCAATGGCTGGTTGATGCAGGGCTTGTCAGGAAGGTCAATAATATCAAGACCGCAAAATTGCCTCTTTCCGGATATCAGGATAATAAATTTAAGCTTTATTTTCTTGATATCGGATTGCTGGGCGCTATGATCAGTGTGCCTCAAAAGGCAATCATCGAAGGAAACCGTCTGTTTAGTGAATATAATGGAGCATTTGTTGAAAACTATGTCGCACAGGAGTTTGTCGTCCATGGTCAGAAAGATTTGTATTATTGGTCAAGCAAAAATACAGCAGAAGTTGATTTTGTTGTTGCCCTGAAAAACCAGATATTACCCCTTGAAGTCAAAGCCGGGATAAGCAGGCAAAAAAAGAGTTTGCGTGTTTATGGAGAAAAATTTAAACAGCCGATACTATCGCGTTCAACTCTTATGAATTTCAAAGAGGACGGCAAAATCAGAAATTATCCTCTTTATGCAGTTTCGCTGTTTTTAAAGGAGTTTTGAAAAAATGCGCTCGCTATTGCGGTTCAGCCGTGAACGGTTAGCAAATATTCATGGAGCATTAATTTATGCCTGATCTTCAATACACTGGCACCCAGATCAATTATTATTTTGTTTGCAAAAGAAAGCTCTGGCTGTTTACAAAAGATATAAGGTTTGAAAATGAAAATGAATATGTACAACTGGGGCGGCTGATTGATGAGAACAGTTATAAGCGGAATAAAAAACAGATTGAGATCGGAAAAATAAAAATTGATTTTATTGATAATAAAGGTGTGATCCATGAAGTGAAAAAATCAAATAAAATTGAAAAGGCTCATATTTACCAGGTCAAGTATTATATCCTCACCTTAAAGAAGATGGGGGTTGAAAATGTAACAGGTGAAATTGACTATCCAAAACTGAAAAAAAGGAAAACAATAGTGTGGGATTCAGATGATGAAAAGGAATTTGAAAGTATTTTTTCAGGTATCAAGGAAATCCTTAGTCAGTCGGGGCCGCCTGCTGTAGTCAAAAAAAATATCTGCAGCAAATGTGCATATTATGAATTTTGCTTTGTGTAAGGAGTAATATGAAACAATCTTTATATCTTTTTTCAAACTGCACCATCAAAAGAAAAGATAATACCTTGATGTTTGATATTGACGGGAAGAAAAAATTTCGTCCTGTTGAAGCTGTGTCTGATATCTTTTTATTCAGTGAGCATACACTTAATACTAAATTATTGAATTTCCTCGGACAGCAGAAGATTCCTGTCCATATTTTTAATTATTATGGATTTTATTCCGGCTCCTTTTTTCCGCGGGAACAATATCTTTCCGGCCATGTCACAATCAGTCAGGCAAAGCATTATCTTGATAAGAAAAAAAGAATGATCCTGGCTTATGAATTATTGAATGCTGCTGCTTCAAATATTATCACCAATCTGACATATTATAAAAACAGGGAGAGGGATGTTGGTGAAAAAATACTGAAAATTAAAGAATTAAAAAAATCATTAAAAAAAGCAGATTCAATTTCATATTTAATGGGAATTGAAGGAAATATCAGGGATTTGTATTATTCAGCTTTTAATGAGATCATTCAAGGTAAAACTGAATTTAAAAAACGTGTCAAAAGGCCACCGGATAATTTTATCAATACTCTTATTTCCTTTGGCAACTCCCTTGTTTATACCTCAGTTTTGTCTGAACTTTATCGAACTCAACTTGACCCGACTGTGAGTTTTCTTCATGAACCTGGATACAGGCGATATTCCCTTGCCCTTGATATTGCTGAAATTTTTAAGCCCATTATCATGGATAGAATGATTTTTACCATGGTCAATAAAAATGAATTGACAGAAAAAGACTCAGAAAAGAATCTTAACCACTGTTATTTGAAAGACAAAGGCAGGATGAAATTTTTAAGAAAATATGATGAAAGGCTGAAAACAACCATTAAACATAAAAAACTCAAACGCTATGTTTCTTACAAAAGACTTATCAGGCTTGAGTGTTATAAAATTATCAAACATATTATTGGTGAAGAAAAATATATCGGATTTAAGATGTGGTGGTAAATTATGTATATTATTGCAATGTATGATATAAATACTGAAACAAAGAGCGGCCGAAAAAGGTTACGGCTGATTTTTAAATTGTTGAAAAAATATTTGATTCGTATTCAAAATTCTGTGTTTGAGGGTGAACTTACAAAAGCAAAATTTGAAGAAATGAAGTTAAAAGTCAATGATATTATCAATACCACAAAAGATTCAGTTATTTTTTTTAAAAGCCGGGATATAAAATGGATGGATAAAGAAATTTTAGGCTTTGAAAAGGATAATACTGATAATTTTTTATGAATCATTCTGATCTTTGACAATTTGTTATATTCCGTCAAACCTCATATAATTTTGCATTATTAATGGTTGACGGAAAAATCAATCCAATATATTAATATAAGTACTTAATATTATTTTGTTTTTTGGATGGCTTTTAATCAGACCAGCGTGGAATTGAAACAAGGAATAAAGGGAGCGAGCAGGGGTTAGGTGGTTTTCTTTTAATCAGACCAGCGTGGAATTGAAACGGAGGACCCGTCGTATCTGGGTTGGATTTCATTTTTCTTTTAATCAGACCAGCGTGGAATTGAAACATGAGTTTATAATTGAAGGTGATATTTGTAGAATAAAACTTTTAATCAGACCAGCGTGGAATTGAAACATAATCATATTCTTTTGTACCGGGCTTTTTTGCTTTTCTTTTAATCAGACCAGCGTGGAATTGAAACGTCTGTCAGCTCCGCTGGAGTATTGGACGAGGACTGCTTTTAATCAGACCAGCGTGGAATTGAAACAAAGGCATACATTTCAGTCCTGATGGTACTAAAATCTTTTAATCAGACCAGCGTGGAATTGAAACATTGATGCAAGCGGGTCAACTATTGTAACATTTTCCTTTTAATCAGACCAGCGTGGAATTGAAACATTTGTACTATCAAACCACTCACTCAGATATCCATTGCTTTTAATCAGACCAGCGTGGAATTGAAACTTAATTAGACTCCTGTTTATCTTTTAAAGTTCTGGCACTTTTAATCAGACCAGCGTGGAATTGAAACAAGACGCCGGGTTTTCTTTGGAAGAGACCGTCGGCGCCTTTTAATCAGACCAGCGTGGAATTGAAACAAAGAATAATTTATAGGAGACTTTATTATCTGAAACCTTTTAATCAGACCAGCGTGGAATTGAAACGCGCAACAGGTAACGTAATGATCAAAGAGGATCTTCTTTTAATCAGACCAGCGTGGAATTGAAACGGGGATATCAGGGTTTCAAGAATATGATAAAAGCAATCCTTTTAATCAGACCAGCGTGGAATTGAAACATTTATAATAGTAATCAGCCTGCCAGACTTTGTTGCTTTTAATCAGACCAGCGTGGAATTGAAACGTTAAATAGTTTAGTGGATGAACTTTCGCCTTTTGCTTTTAATCAGACCAGCGTGGAATTGAAACTTATCCAATGCAACTACAACTGCAAATCTCTCTGAAACTTTTAATCAGACCAGCGTGGAATTGAAACATAGAAGCAGGTAAAAATCCTCTGCTTTGTTGTTCCCTTTTAATCAGACCAGCGTGGAATTGAAACATCTTTTACAGAGACAGGAATTTTACCAGGGTTGTCTCTTTTAATCAGACCAGAGTGGAATTGATACACAGATTTGATTAGCGCCTGAATTATATTTCCTGCCCCTGCTTTTAATCAGACCAGCGTGGAATTGAAACGTGATCATATCCGAGCCTGTCTGCCAGGCATCGATAGCTTTTAATCAGACCAGCGTGGAATTGAAACATCAGATGGTACTGAAACTGATAATGAAGCTTTAAGCTTTTAATCAGACCAGCGTGGAATTGAAACTGAAATTAGCACCCCTGAGATCAGCATCCGTGAGATCTTTTAATCAGACCAGCGTGGAAATGAAACAGCACGCCAGCGGCACTGAGTTACACATTATATCCACTTTTAATCAGACCAGCGTGGAATTGAAACGATTTTGGAACAGCTTTTGATAATGAATATGGTGATCTTTTAATCAGACCAGCGTGGAATTGAAACGAAATTAAAAAGAACACACCCAGAAAAACATAATTACTTTTAATCAGACCAGCGTGGAATTGAAACAATAATAATTAAACAGGAGATCGAAAACATGAAAGAACTTTTAATCAGACCAGCGTGGAATTGAAACATATAATTATAAAGATTATCAAGCAGCTATTAAGATCCTTTTAATCAGACCAGCGTGGAATTGAAACAAGATAGAACCCTTGACACCATTGTCTTTTTCTTCCCTTTTAATCAGACCAGCGTGGAATTGAAACGAAAATCTCTGTATTGGGTCAGGAAAATAAAACCCACTTTTAATCAGACCAGCGTGGAATTGAAACCTATTTATTATACCTTATTATAACAACACTTTATACTTTTAATCAGACCAGCGTGGAATTGAAACACCTATTTCCTGGGCGACAACCAAACCTATCAGAACTTTTAATCAGACCAGCGTGGAATTGAAACCAAAAAGGACATGGTTTCATTTTCATTTCATTCTCCTCTTTTAATCAGACCAGCGTGGAATTGAAACATGGGATAGAACAATATGACAGCCTGGAAAATCCTTGGCTTTTAATCAGACCAGCGTGGAATTGAAACTTAGCAGAAGAAGCAGGAAAAGTGATTGGTGCAATCTTTTAATCAGACCAGCGTGGAATTGAAACTAAATTATAATTTCCACAAACTCATCAACCAGTTTAAACTTTTAATCAGACCAGCGTGGAATTGAAACATATATCCATATCCCTTGGCTGCGGTATCGTCTATTACTTTTAATCAGACCAGCGTGGAATTGAAACCTTCTCAACTCCGGGCTTCATAGCCATATTATAAAACTTTTAATCAGACCAGCGTGGAATTGAAACAGCCGATTTTATAAAGGTTATAATCTGTGCAGACGCTTTTAATCAGACCAGCGTGGAATTGAAACAAAAATCATCGTGTAGACCCGGATATCTGTTTTTAACTTTTAATCAGACCAGCGTGGAATTGAAACTCATTTCTTTGGGAAGTACCGGGTTATCCTGCCCTCTTTTAATCAGACCAGCGTGGAATTGAAACAATTAGATATAAACCCACAATGTTCTTGGAGTTTTCTTTTAATCAGACCAGCGTGGAATTGAAACGGTGAGAAAAACGCAATGGTCCGGTCAAGGATATTCACTTTTAATCAGACCAGCGTGGAATTGAAACTGAGTGTTCTGCCAGGAGTGTGGCACAATAGTGTTACTTTTAATCAGACCAGCGTGGAATTGAAACACAAGAATAATCGTTCATCACTCTTTAACAACGGATCTTTTAATCAGACCAGCGTGGAATTGAAACATTAATCCAACTAAAGCCATTGAAACAAACTTGCTGCTTTTAATCAGACCAGCGTGGAATTGAAACATCAATCCCTAAAAGCATAAAACAAGGTGTTTCGACTTTTAATCAGACCAGCGTGGAATTGAAACTTTCATAACCCAGGAGTGCCCTTAACCATAACATCCTTTTAATCAGACCAGCGTGGAATTGAAACAAAACTTCTACTCACTTTGAAAAAAAAGGAAAATACTTTTAATCAGACCAGCGTGGAATTGAAACAACGTTAAAGATCAGACAAAGGAAAGGACAAAAGCCTTTTAATCAGACCAGCGTGGAATTGAAACAATAATAATTAAACAGGAGATCGAAAACATGAAAGACTTTTAATCAGACCAGCGTGGAATTGAAACAAGAAAAGAAGCTGAATTTGCCCGTATCGCAGAAGACTTTTAATCAGACCAGCGTGGAATTGAAACTCAAAAGTCGTTGAGGTTATTAAAGGTGTATAAGTCTTTTAATCAGACCAGCGTGGAATTGAAACAATTTTATCTTTTGACCTATAGCACAAGATTGCTGCTCTTTTAATCAGACCAGCGTGGAATTGAAACAGAAACAAAAGCCCGATTAAAACCCACTGACCTTAACTTTTAATCAGACCAGCGTGGAATTGAAACTACGGTGGATCTGTTATGATTGCATCAATAGAACTGGCTTTTAATCAGACCAGCGTGGAATTGAAACCTATATGTAGTCTCTAATAGGGTAAGATTAGCTCCCTTTTAATCAGACCAGCATGGAATTGAAACTCATAAGGGGGTAAAATATGCCATTACTACCAACACTTTTAATCAGACCAGCATGGAATTGAAACCTGCTTGTCATCACCACCGGCAGCCATACCTGCAATCTTTTAATCAGACCAGCATGGAATTGAAACTTAGATTCTATTAATCAATAAAAGGGAGATTTAAAACTTTTAATCAGACCAGCATGGAATTGAAACGTTTTAATAGCAGTGCTTAAACTTTTTGGTATATTTCTTTTAATCAGACCAGCATGGAATTGAAACCACAATGAATTGAAATAGGGAAATGGATTCAATATAGAAACGTAATAACATAAAGATCATAGTCTGATCACGAGAATAAAAAATTTAAAGTCACCTGGATCTATTTTTCCCGGTACGGGTTCGAGTTTGTATAATAGTTTATTTAATTTATTCCTAACACAATCCTAACACAATCCTAATAAAAGAGTTGTACACTTTCCTGTAGCTGAAACATGTTTACAAAAAGCATGTTATTGAGTTTATAAATTATAGGAGAAGAAAAAATGAACAGGTTTAAAATTGTGTTAACTGCCTTAATAAGTTTTGCTGTTATGGCATCATCCCAGGTGTTTGCAGGGGATCTGGTTATCAAGGGATCAACAACTATTCTTCCCATTGCACAGAAAACTGCTGAAGCTTATATGGCAGAACATCCGGATGTGAAAATTTCTCTCTCCGGAGGCGGTTCAGGAAACGGAATCAAGGCAATTGTTGACGGAACAGCAGATATTGGAAATGCTTCAAGGTTTATCAAGCCAAAGGAAGTTGATCTTGCACATTCAAAAGGGGTATATCCTGTGCCATTTAGAGTTGCCCTGGATGCTATTGTTCCTGTTGTTAATAAAAACAACAAAATTACCGACCTCTCCATGTCCCAGCTTAAAAATATTTACCTTGGCAAGATTAAAAACTGGAAAGAAGTTGGTGGAACTGAAGGTAAAATAGTAGTCATTTCAAGGGACAGCTCCTCAGGAACATTTGGTGTCTGGAAAGAGCTTGTAATGAAAAAAGCCCGTGTTACTCCAAGGGCTTTGACTGTTCCTTCCAATGGTGGCATTGTCCAGGCGGTTACAACTACTCCGGGTGCCATTGGATATGTTGGTCTCGGTTATCTTAATCAAGAGATTAAAACTGTAAATGTGGATGGTGTAAAAGGCAATGAAGAGAATACCTTAAATGGTTCTTTTCCAATTTCAAGAGGTCTTTTCATGTTCACAAAAGGGTGGCCAAAGGGTGATACCATGGCTTTTCTCTCTTTTATCCTGTCAAAAAAGGGCCAACAACTTGTAAAAGAAGCTGGTTCCATACCTCTTTTTTAATTGATCAGGGAGTTTTTGCTTGAAACGTCAATCTATAGATAAAGGAGTGCATTCACTGTTTTTAGCGATTGCACTCTTTTCAATAATATTCCTCTCTTTGATCATGCTGTTTCTTTTTAAAGAGGGTATCCCTATTTTTGATTTTATCACTGTAAAAGATTTTTTATTCGGCCAGTACTGGTATCCCACAGATGATCCTGCGGATTTTGGTATTTTCCCTTTAATACTTGGCTCCATCTATGTCACCATTGTTTCAGGCTTGATAGCAATCCCTCTCGGTGTTATGACTGCTGTCTATCTTGCAGAAATTGCAACACCGAGAGTAGCTGAAATTGTAAAACCCATAGTGGAACTGATGGCATCCATGCCGTCTGTTATTATTGGATTTTTCGGCATGGTGGTGGTGGCACCTTTTTTACAGCAGGTTTTTAATATACCTGTGGGATTAAATATGTTCAATGCTTCTCTCATGCTTGCTTTTATGGCAATTCCCACCATCTGCAGTCTTTGTGAGGATGCAATATTTTCTGTGCCGACTGCTTTAAAAGAGGCATCTTTTGCCCTTGGAGCTACCCATCTTGAAACCATTGTAAAAGTTGTGATTCCGGCATCTCTTTCCGGGATATGTACAGCAGTAATTCTTGGCTTATCAAGGGCAATCGGAGAGACAATGGTGGTTTTAATGGCAGCAGGAGGTGCTGCAATGATACCCATGTCAATATTTGATCCTGTCCGTCCTCTGCCGGCAAGTATTGCAGCGGAAATGGCAGAAGCACCTTTTCGAAGTGAACACTATCATGCTCTTTTTGCCATTGGTATTGTTCTTTTTGTCTTCACTTTTTTGTTTAATATTCTTGCAGATTATATTTCCTACAGATTCCGGCAGACAGGAGAGGCATCACTGTAATGAAAAACAGAAGAAAAACAGTACAAAAGATATGGTTTCTACTGCTAAGGCTTGCAGCTTTGCTCAATGGGGCAGCACTGTTACTAATAGTATATTTTATTTTATCCCGGGGTTTTACAGCCATTTCATGGGAATTTTTAACAAAGGCTCCTGAAAATTCCATGACTGAAGGTGGTATCCTGCCCTGTATCGCTGGAACTATAGGCCTTTGTCTTGTAACCATAATGGCGGCTCTACCCATTGGTATTGCATCGGCCATATACCTTAATGAATATTCAGGTAAAGGAAAAATTGTCAGAATAATCCGCCTTGGTATCAACAATCTTGCAGGAGTTCCTTCCATTGTTTTTGGACTGTTCGGTCTTGCATTTTTCTGTATTGTATTGGATATGGGAGTATCGCTTGCAGCAGGCGGTCTGACCCTGGCAATTATGACACTGCCTGTTATTATCGGAGCATCTGAAGAAGCTTTAAAGACAGTCCCGGATACCTACAGGGAAGCATCCCTTGCCATGGGAGCAACTCAATGGCAGACCATAAGAAAAATTGTGCTCCCTGCAGCATTCCCCGGTATCTTAACAGGGTCAATCCTTGGTATAAGCAGGGCTGCAGGAGAAACTGCACCTATAATGTATACAGGAGCTGTCTTTTTTACTCCTAATCTTCCAGACTCAATTTTTGATGAAGTCATGGCTCTGCCCTATCATATTTATGTGCTTGCCACTGCAGGAACAAATATTGAAGCCACCCGTCATCTTCAATATGGAACAGCCCTTGTTTTAATAGTACTGGTATTTGGGATGAATCTGACAGCCATTATTCTGCGTTCTAAAATGAGAAAAAAATTGAGGATATGAGTTAAATGGGACACAATATTAAAATGCATACAAAAGGGCTGGATTTTTTTTATGGAGATTTCCAGGCCCTTGAAAATATTTCAATTGAATTTATTGAAAACAGGGTAACAGCACTTATCGGCCCTTCAGGATGCGGGAAAAGCACTTATTTAAGATGCCTGAACAGGATGAATGATCTTATCCCCGGGATCAGGGTCAATGGCCTTGCCATGCTGGAGCAAGAAGATATTTATGAATCATCTGTGGATGTTGTCAGCCTGAGAAGACGGGTAGGCATGGTTTTCCAGAAACCCAATCCTTTCCCAAAAACTATTTTTGAAAATATTGCCTATGGTTTAAGAGTTAATGGATTGAAAGATAAGGCAAAAATCACCACTATTGTTGAAAAAAGCCTGAAACAGGCTGCCATCTGGGATGAAGTTAAAGAGAGACTTAATGAATCTGCTCTCGGGCTTTCAGGAGGTCAGCAGCAGAGGCTTTGCATTGCAAGAGCTCTTGCAGTAGATCCTGAAGTCCTTTTAATGGATGAGCCAGCCTCTGCACTTGATCCAATAGCAACCCAGAAGATAGAAGAATTAATTTCCTTTCTCTCTTCACAACTTACCATTATAATTGTTACCCATAATATGCAGCAGGCAGCCAGAGTTTCTGATAAAACAGCCTTTTTCTACATGGGAAAACTCATTGAAATGAATGATACAGATACTCTGTTTACAAGGCCGGAATTAAAACAGACAGAAGATTATATTACAGGAAGATTTGGTTAACCGCCACGGGCGGTCTGGGATGGAATCGCCATAATATAATAAGAGAGAGTTGTAAAAATAAATTTACTGTTTCAATTAAAAAAAGGATATAAAAATGCCGGGACGTCTGCAAAAAGAGATAGATAAAATTAAAAAACAGATCCTCTCTCTTGGAGCAATAGTGGAAGAGAGACTTCAAAAATCTGTTTATGCTGTGAAAAATGAAGATTTAAACCTTGCCCTAAAAATTATTGATACAGATTCTCAAATTGATGAACTGGAAATTGAAGTGGAAGAGGAATGCCTGAAGATCCTGGCTCTTTACCAGCCAGTTGCCATGGATCTGCGTTTTCTTGTGGCAGTAATAAAGATTAACAATGATCTGGAACGAATTGCAGATTATGCAGCAAACATTGCCAAGAGATTTAAAACATCCTATAAAGATCCTGATAAATTCAGGTACGATTATACATCCATGGCTGATCTTACAGCAACAATGCTTAGAATGAGCCTTGATGCCCTGGTGCAGATGGATGTGGATATGGTTTATAAAGTCAGGGAGATGGACACGGATGTTAATATAATGAGAGATGAAGCCTATGATATAATGAAAAAAGATATACGAAAATTTCCTGACAAGGCAGGTAAAATTATTAATATGTATTTGATTTCAAGACATCTTGAAAGAATTGGAGATCATACTACTAATATTGCAGAAGAGGTGATTTATCTGATCGAGGGAGAAATAATCCGGCACACATGATTAAAGAAACCATACTTATTGTAGATGATGAGGAAGACATCCTTGAATTGATTAAATTCAATCTTGAGAAAGAGGGATATTCAATTGTGAAAGCCCTTACAGGTGAAAAGGCTGTTAAAATTGTAAGACAGACCTCTATTGATCTCATTGTCCTGGATCTCATGCTGCCGGGAATGGACGGGCTTGAAGTAACAAAATTTTTAAAAACAGATGAAAAAACATGGAGAATACCCATTATCATGCTCACAGCCAAGGGAGAAGAGTCAGATATTATAACAGGGCTTGAACTTGGAGCTGATGACTATCTTTTAAAGCCTTTCAGTCCGAAAATATTAATTGCAAGAATCCGCGCAATTTTACGCAGGGGACGTGAGAAAACATCCCCATCCCGGGATATCATCAAAATTGAAGGTGGCATGGTCATTGACTCTGCAAAATATGTTATGTCAATTAATGGTGATGTTGTTGATCTTACCCTGTCAGAATTTGATTTACTTTCTTTTCTTGCAAATAAAAAAGGGTGGGTCTTTACCAGGGGGCAGATTGTTGATGCAATTAGAGGTGAAAACTATGCAGTAACTGAAAGAAGTGTTGATGTCATTATTGCAGGATTGAGAAAAAAACTAAAAAATTATGCTTTTGTCATCGAAACAGTCAGAGGAGTTGGATACAGGTTTAAGGAATGATAAATTCAAAAATAAATTTTGATAAAAAAAAGAAATTGGTATGGCAGATTTTTCCACTGTTTTTAATTGTAATTATCTTGTCTCTCTCTTTTGTGGCATACTATTCAACAAATTATTTTAAAACATTTTTTATTGAAACTTTTGAAAAAGAGTTAACTGTCAGAACAAAATTACTGCAACATAGTTTTAATAATCTTTGCAAATCAGGAGAGCAGAACCAGCCTCTTTATATTGACAATTATTGTAAGGAAATTGGACAAAAAACTGATACAAGAGTAACTGTTATCCTTCCATCCGGTGTTGTTGTAGGAGACTCTTTTGCCAATATAAAGACAATGGAAAACCATATGCAGCGCCCTGAAATCAGACAGGCTTTAAAAAGAGAAAAGGGAGTGAGTATAAGATACAGCTCCACCATTGGTAAAAACATGATGTACATCGCTCTGCCTGTGGTCAGAAATAGTGTTGTAGCAGCAGTTGTCAGAACGTCTGTATCTGTATCTGTTATTGATGAAAAAATTAAATCCATAAGAAATAATATTTTTGCTGCATTGCTGGTATCAATCATTGCCGCAGCGGTCGCAGGATTATATGTTACAAAGAGAATTACCCGCCCTGTTGAACAGATGAAAGAGGGTGCACTGCAATTTGCAAAGGGAAATCTTAATGCAAGACTTGCAGCACCGGATACAGAAGAGTTATCTCAGCTTGCTGTGACCATGAATCAGATGGCACAGAACCTTGATGAAAAAATTGAAGCATTTAAAAACAGGAGCATGGAACTTGAAGCTGTCCAGGCAAGTATGCAGGAAGGTGTCATTGCCATAGATCAAGATGAAAAAATTATTACAATCAATGATGCTGCCGCAAAAGTATTTGATTTGTCTGCACCGCAGCTTAAAAATAGATATATCCTTGAGGTTGCAAGAAATATTGAGTTTCAAAAATTTATTGAAAAGGCATTGGCAACACATAAACCTTTTGATGATAATATTGTGGTCACAAGAGACAATGACCTTATTTTAAATATCCACTCCACAGTATTATATGACAGTTTAAAAAACCGCATGGGAACCTTGATTATTTTTTATGATATAACAAGAATGAAAAAACTTGAAACAATGCACAAGGATTTTGCCTCCAATGTATCCCATGAATTAAAAACTCCTTTAACCACCATAAAGGGGTTTGTTGAAACCATCCAGGGAATGTCACCCTCAAATAGCGTAAAAGATCGTGAAGATTTTTTAAAAATTATTGAGCAAAATGTTAACAGAATGATTGATTTGATCAATGATCTTTTATCCCTCTCAAGGCTGGAACGTAAAGAGGGTACAAATATCCAGTTTGAAAACCAGGATATGGAAACATTGATCCTGGCAGCTGTTAACACCTGCCACACCATTATTGATAAAAAAAATATCACAATTAATCTGGATTGCCCCAAAGATCTTATTGTCATGCTTGATCCAATCCTAATGGAACAGGCCATTACCAATCTTCTGGATAATGCTGTAAAATACAGTGACAAGGCAGGCCAGGTCGATATAACAGTATCAAAAAAAGATGAAGCCGTTGAAATTGTGGTCAAAGATCAGGGCAGAGGGATAAACAGAGAACATCAATCAAGGATTTTCAACCGTTTCTACAGGGTTGACAGAGCAAGAAGCCGTCAGCAGGGTGGCACCGGTCTCGGCCTTGCCATTGTTAAGCATATTATACAATACCACAATGGTAAAATTGAGGTTAAAAGCCAGAGATATAAAGGAAGCTCTTTTATAATCAGCATACCTGTATAAACAAATTTACTTTAGTACGCTTCAAAAAATTTTCTTGACAACATAAAGCAATCTGATAAACATTAATTTACTGTATTGAGATGATTCCCGCTCATTTGTTCTCCTTTTATGTATGATTAAACCTTAATGCTTAATGTTTAATCATAATTTTCTTAACCTGCGCCAGACCGGAGTTAATGAAATGAACAGTGATAAAAATCAGGAGCATTATTACAGGCAGATCTTCAAACTCGGGCAGATCATTACATATGAAACAAATCTGGAAAAGTTATTTCCTGTAATCATGGAACAGATAAATCAAATCATGCAGACACAAAAATGTTCAATATTTTTACATGATGTGGACAGTGATGAATTATATTGTCAGGTATCCACTGATTTAAAAAAAAATGAAATCAGAATTTCCGCAAGTCACGGTCTGGCAGGCTGGGTTTTCCAAAATAAGACGGCGCAGATTCTCAATGATCCCTATAATGATCCAAGATTCCTGCAAAAAGTGGACAAAGCTACTGGATTTAAAACCCGGAATCTCATATGCATACCTTTGATCAACCGCAAGAACATCTGCATAGGTACTCTCCAGGTTCTCAATAAAAAAGAGGCGCTGTTTTCTGACAGGGATAAAGATCTGCTCACTGCTGCATCACATTATGTTGTCATCTCCCTGGAAAATGCAAAATTATACAAAGACCTTAAAGTCCTCGACAAGGCCCGTGAAAGAGTTGTTGATCACATATCCCATGAATTGAAAACTCCAGTGTCCCTTATTTTAAGTGTATTAACCCAGTTAGGAAGAAGGCTTGCTGACAAAAGCTCCATGAAAGGGGTGGATAAAATCATCCAGCGCGGGCTTCGCAATGTTCAACGCCTTATTGATCTGCAGGAAAAAGCAGATGATATTTTAACCCAGGATGTAGAAAATATTTCTCAGGAATACCAGCAGTTAATTCATTTTATTGAAACAACAATCTTCCTGCTTGACAATGTCCAGGATCAAAGCAATCGTTTTTCTGAATTAATCGGGATAATCCTTGAACGCCTTGAAGATATGATTTCTCACAAAGAGTTCCATGAAGAAAAATTGCATATAAAAACATTTATGGAGATGATATGCGATGATGCTCGTTCATCCATGGGAAACCGTAAAATCTCTTTTGTTACAGATTTTGATGACACTCTCTCCATTATTATGGATAAAGCAGTTTTAACCAAAGCCTGCGGAGGCCTTTTAAAAAATGCCATTGAAAATACCCCGGACCATGGAACTATTTTTATCAAGGCTGAATCTGTGAACAATAACATTGAAATTCAATTTCAAGATTATGGTGTTGGCATCACTAAAGAAAACCAGGGTTTGATATTTGGCGGATTCTTTCATACCCAGGACACCATGGTTTACTCTTCAAAAACCCCCTATGAATTTAATGCTGGTGGCAGTGGCGCTGATCTCCTTCGCATTAAAACTCTGGCAGAACGTCATGGATTTGGTATTGATTTTAAAAGTATCAGATGCAGGTTTTTACCTCTGGATATTGATATATGCCCGGGCAGTATTGAAAAATGTAAAAACATTACTTCTCTTGAAGAGTGCCGCTCTTCAGGAGGAAGTCTGTTTACCCTGCAATTCCAGTCTCACCCCATGGTGATAGATCAGTAAATCCTGACAAGGCAGCTCAAACTATTCTTGATATTGCTGTACAAATTTAGATTTGACCTTACAGAAGGTGTCAGATAGTCAGGTTTCTATCCTAATAAGTTGATCAAATGGACTCTGTAAATGTGAAGACTTTTATATTAGTTAGTTGAATTCTGAAAGAGGCAGCATATAAAGACTTAGGTTTGAGGAACTATTTTATAAAACAATAAAATAGTACATTTATTTCTTGTTTTATAACATTTTTACATAGTCTCTGTTACATTTATTTCTTGTTTTATAACATTTTTACGTAGTTTATGTTACATTTTTTATATAATTTCTATTGCTATGAAATTTATACCCTTGATTTTTCGAACCAAATACCTTTTGATTATAATTACTTAAGTGTTTTAATTAAGAGTCGTTTTGAATAGGCACGAATGTTGCTATTATAAAATACCAGTTAATAATTAAAGGTAAAGCCAAATCCGTTGTGAAGCAGGGACGGAAAGCCCACGGGTTTCATGAGGAGATAGCTTGGCTGCTAGCATAAACTATTGATAGCTTTTAGAAGGAGATGAAAATGGAAATGAAAATGGAGATTAAAAAGATTGTATCAATTATGGCCCTTGTAAGTATGTTTTTTTTATGCGCTATGCCGGTCTATGCGCTAACCAAAGGTAGCCCTGATACTGCAATATGGGGGGCATTAGATCCTAAAACTTTTGTTGTTGTATCCGGAGTTGATGGCGGAGATGCAGTTGGTTATGTGAATGCACAAAATAATCGGGGAACTTGGCAAGGACTTGGCACTGATAACTTCACAGACAATGGAGTAAAATGGTCTGTTGGAGGGTCGACTTTTGGAACAGATGTTGACCTGGTTATCGGTCAGGACGTAACATTCAAGTTTCTATTGTGGCAGCTTAACAATGGACGTCATAACTACGATCAAATATTTGCAGCCTTTGATGTTGGCCAAGATTTTGTTTTCAATGATACCGATACTATACTTTACGAACAAGTTGATGCCATTATTCCGAATCACGTAGATGATTATACCAGAACCTATTCAGCTTACACGGAATTCACATTGTCCTTCATTATCCCTGATTCAATGGAAGTAGGAACCACATGGCTGAGGGCTCGTACAACTTGTAACCATACCCCATTCCCTGATGTCACAGCCTACAACTATCTCGCCCAAGGCGAAACAGAGGATTATCAGTTGGATATCGTGGCAGCTCCAGTACCGGAACCAGCCACAATGATGTTTTTCGGCATAGGTCTTTTAGGAATAGCAGGAGTCAGCAGAAGAAAAAAATAATATATACACAATACGTTATATAGAAAAGCAGAGTCATTGAGTTGGCGCTGCTTTTTTTTATTCAATTTATCAATAAATTGAAAAGGGCAAATTCAACTTAGTTGGAGACTTGACTGTAACAGAGATATCAAATCCCCATTAAACTTTTTACATACTTAAATTTATTTACTCATATCTTGCAACTTGTGTCAGATATAATCACGATTAGTACATATTAGCAATCAATCTGATAAGCATTCATTACTTATATTTAAAAAAAAGATCGTGCCGCCCGGGCTGTATCTTCCGGGGATGTGAAGGTTACCATGTCTCCCAGCATTACTTCAAAACCGGTATGATCATTCCTGACCCAGGCGGCATGGTTGGATCTGACAAGCATCTTCAGTCTGAGTTCCATGGTGCTTTCAGAGGATTCAAATGAGATAAGCCCCAGGTTATAGCCGTTTCGGTTAAGGCTCCTGTAGAATTTTTGCACATTGATTATCCCCTGGCACAGATCTGCCCACTCCACCTCTTGTGGAGCA
>JAQIBP010000125.1 GCA_027858995.1 Deltaproteobacteria bacterium
GCAATGAGAAAAATCCAGCCTGCATCCCTTGTGGAAATCATATCCTGCTGTCCTGAAGAGACAGCAATAATTCCGGGAGTTTCACGGTTTACATTAACCATGACCACAGGAGCTCTTGCCCCTGCTGTGGCAAGGACTGCATCATACATGAAAACAAGACCCCATGAAGAGGTGGCTGTAAATACTCTGCCGCCTGCAAGGGACGCTGCCATAACAGCATTCATTGCCGAATTCTCACCCTCAACAGTGATCAGTTCACAATCCATTTCACCATCTGCATGGAATTGGGAAATCTGTTCTATGATCTCGGTCTGTGGAGTGATGGGGTATGCAGCCACCACATCAGGACGAACAAGTTTTGCCCCGATAGCTGCTGCTGCATTTCCTGTTATAACCTTGATCTGTGGTTTTGATTTTACTTTTGTAACCATTTTAAAAATCCTCCTCGGCTACCATGGTAATTGCATTTTTAGGACACTCTTTGGCACAGATCCCACACCCCTTACAAAAACCGAGGTCCGGGGTAAAATGAGAGCTTTCAACCATCTCCATCACCTGAATGGGACAATAGATTGCACAAAAACCGCAGAAAATACATTTCTCCTTGTCAACAACAGGACGTCTGCTTCGCCAGTCTCCTGTATCAGTACACATCAGGGGATCATTTGCATCTGACCACGGTCCTTCATGCTTAAAAAATTTGTTAAAAGACATACAAGACTCTCCTTTGTAAAAAATAAGCTGACCTATATGAAACAAACTAATGATATTGTATCTATTTCATAACTATTAAATAGCGATACTCTGATTGCTCTGTCAAGTAAAAAATTATTTTTCTTTAAAAAAAACACTCAAATTAAATAATAAGAAGCGATAGTTATAGAATTTATGCAGCTTTTATATCACTACTGATAGTTGATTAGTCAACTATCAGTAGTGATTAATTTATCCCTGCCCTGTTCCGATCGACAGCTGTTACGAAATACAAATTTTTCATAGTTAAGAAGAAAAATAAATTTAAGCTTTCCATAAAGCTGCAATAAATTTATGTATAAAATAATTTTTAAATAGAGGAAACCGCTTTTAAACCCGTGGGCGGAACAAAAGAGATTAAAGTGGATGTCCGGATTATCTCTGCCACCAATAAAAAGCTTGAGACTGAAGTTGTTGATGGAAATTTCAGAGAAGACCTTTTTTCAGGCTCAATGTATTCCCATCAAGGTTCCGCCGTTAAGGGACAAAAAAGGAGATGTGGAGATCCTTGCATAAAAAACGAAGATGGATTGAAGGTGTCAAAGGACTTCGATTCGATCTTGATGATGTTGAGCAGGGCGTTGATCTGGATGAAATACTGTCATCCATTGAGTCTGCTTATCTTGAAAAAGCCATGGAAGTTTTCGGCGGTAATAAAAGCCAGGCTGCAGTTTGTTTGAATTTAAGCTTAAGATCCATGCGCTACCTCCTTGATAAATCAGATTATTAACAGGAGCTTTCATGTTAATAAATCGGTTTTTTCTCCTTTTGTTCCGGTGGCGGAGAGGCAGAAAGCGTATTTTCTCCTAAAGCAACTGCCACATAATAATTTTTTTCTTCCGGATCAATATAGAATTCAATGGTAACCAGATCACCCGGTTGAAAATTTAATGTCATATTTTTTTTTGGCGGATAATATATTGCCCCCCCCTCAAGTTCAATAACATTATCTTGAATCCCGACAATTTCCCCGATTGCAATCCGGGTTGTTATCACCAGCTTTGCATTGCTGTGTAAAGGCATTATGCAAACTATTAAAAGAAACATGATACAAAGACCGGTTATTTTTCTGTGAAAAACCATTTTCAAAATCTCCTGTTATGCTTATTTCTGACTGTTGCTTTCCCTCCAATAATACAATTCCAAACCCATACCCGGGCTTTTTATCTGGAATATATTTCCTCCTTGAGGACCAATAACCTTTCCTCCCATCATGGCCATGGCACCGGCCTGGCCTTTTCTGGTTACGATTGAAAAATTAGAAGGAATACCAAAAATACCCGTTACTTTAATGGATCTGTCAGATACATCAAACGTGTGATCACTTACTGAATCATTGGATGTATTAAGGTTATAGCCGGCAGTACCGTCGCAATAGTTAAGGGCATATGTAAAGCCATTGCCCTGCGGGTTGCAGGGATCTACAACAGCCGGCTGATATGTTGTGAAATATAAAATTCCAGCATATAGATCAGGTTTGCTTAACATTTTTTCACCTGTATGATCTTCAGCATACCCGGCACTGCAAAGCCCATTTCCCTGGTCTTCAAAAACAATATACCATCCCTTGGCATCATTCTCGTTGGCACCATCTTCAAGCGCCAGTGTTCCGGCAGCAGGTGCGTATATGGGGTCATCTCTCAGGTCTTCTTTTAAAACAGTTTTTGCATCTTCAGTAAGTAAGCTTCCTGTATCAAGATCATTGCAGGTTAGATTTAAAAGGTTGTCTTCTTTATAGGGGATTGAAGTTACAGTTATGTCTGTTGATGTGCCACTTGGATCCAGAATTGCCGTAACAGATGAATCATCGTATACAGCATAAAACCGGTTTTTTATCATTGTATAGGTGGGATGCTCCCTGTCACCTGTGCCGAAATACAAAGATGTTATTTCATTCTGACCGGAAAAAACTGTGTTTGTGAATCGATAGTTGTCGGAGTCCAGATAATTGCATGCACCTCCCCAGGAAACAACAGGGGGATAAAAGGCTTTATGTCCGTTTGCCTTGGCATCTGAGTCATCACCGGTACCAAAGGATCCACTAACACTTAAACTGCCTGGATTGCCAGAAAAAACATGGGTAACTTTCCACTTATTATCTTCAATTGAAAAAGGTCCAAACGTTGAATAGTCATTATCAGTATCATCATCTATTTCAAAAGAGTAGTCAACTTTGTACAGATTAGAATATATATCAATGGCGTAGATTGCTTTAAGGACGTTTGATTTTCTATCTATAATAACCGTACCGCTTTCTTTATAGATATAAGAATATGTCCCGCTGACAATAGAAGGAGAGGCAGGAAAACAAAATTTCATGGAATCTAATGTCTGGATGCTCGTACTTACATCTGTTGTGGCCCCATAGGTGGCAGAAAAAATAATATTGGAACCATCTTCAATATCAATAGCGAAAATCCCCCTGCCATATTCATTTTGTTCAGGATTATAAAAATCGTATGCATCGTTATCGTTAATATCCTGATCGTTATTATTTTTTATCCATTTACTATTATCCATATTCCCCGTATCAGCATAAGGAGAACCGGTGTTATCATGATCATTGAAAGGCTCGGGATAGTTGTCTTCTTCAGGATCATAGCCGCCGGTGAAGATCAAAATATCTTTAAATGTCCGTTTTCCGGTGGTTGCATCAATAGATACCGGTATGGTAGAAACGATGGGTGCAGACCATGATTGAGCAATTTCACTGTTGGAAAAAACCCATTTGACACTCCATAGTAAAGGATCTGTATTAGATATATCAAGACACCAATAGGCACTACCACCAATTCTTTCTCCGAAAATAAGATATTTGGGATTCTTATTTGAACGATAAAGTGTGATGTCACCATCCACCATATCCACAAAAGGCTGGTCCGGTAGTAATTTTAATTTTGGTAAAAGATCTTGCGGAACAAATGCAAAAATTTCTTTGCCTGAGGATTTTTGAGGACCGGCACCATCCGGGTCTGTATCATCAAAGAAATGGAGCATGCCGTCATTGGCGCCAACCACAATATACCGTTTTGTGAGTTTGCTGATATCAGTCGGGTCATAATAATCAATAACAACCGGACGTGAGTGTACAACACTTCCCAGAACCCAGTCTCTGACTCCGGTAATGGCGTTGGTTGCTGCATCAGCATCATATGTGTATCCGTAAAGAAAGTTAATCACTTTATCCCGGGTAAGGTCATCGATAACATTAAGCTCTTCTTTAGTGATATAATCCTTATGTACTTTTTTCATATTTGGTATGTTGGCGGGCTCGTAAGTATATATGGGTCTTTCCCAATAGTCCGTACTTATCAAATCAGCATCAACCCGTTCTTTTAGAACCTCTCCCACCCCATCTTCTCTTACATCCGCACTTCCGTAATTGTCAGAGTCATTGCTGTCAGTATCGTCTGCCCAGAATGCACCCGTATTATCCAGGAAATCTCCTGAACTGTTTATGGCGTCGTTATCATTGCCGTCATAGATCATCCATATATTGGGCCGATCCACACTGCCATCCCCTAATCTGAATTTTTTTATATTTCCTATCCAGGGTTGATTGTCCTGGGGCAGAAAAAGACCTAAATAAAGATCATCACCATTTTGAATTTTATTTGCAGAATCCACAGAGACAACAGGCGAAGTAAAAGAGACTGCCTCCGTCATTTGAAGGGTCAGAGCATAAAATGCTGCAACAAGTTGAGCTTTGTTATAAGCTGCAATATATAATCCTCCTGATTCTCCTGCTGCATCTTTTAATAGAGGGTGATCCATACCAAAGGCGATGTGATGCGTCATAATATTAACATAGGAGTTTGCAGGGTCAGCAACCTCTGTTTTATCTATCCAGGAGTGGGTATACATCCAGTGTCCTACATCATCATAATAATTGTCGGGAGGTGTGGCATATTGAGAAGGATCGGCAGTCCATCCGTCACCATCATTCATGGTCGGGTCACTGAACTGGACTATATCGGGAATCCTGTCCCATTCCGTATCAAGAGATGGAAATCCATCGGTAAGAGAAATGACGTAATTCTTACGGCAAAGCAGCTTACTCAGGGCAGGACTGCCCCTATGATACCCGTGTTCAAAGACATCCTGCAATGCCTCTCCCATGGGTGTTCCACCGCTGGCCGAAGTATTTTCAACATGATTAATAATCGCAGCTCTGTTGGCATCATCTGTCAGGTTGGGGTTAAGATCACTGAGTATGGCTGCGCCGTTTCCATCTTTATAAGTGGCATATCCCCAGTTCATTTTTCCGTGAAATTCATCAAGTACGTACAACAATGCATCTTTTGCAACATCCAGACGGCTCTGCATCAGGTAGCCGCCAGGTTGATAACTTGCTCTTATCTTATCTATGATAAAACCGGTTCTAACATCGGAGTTGTTTGTTTTTAAAGCAATTTTGACTGTATCATCATCAATAGTTGCTGACCATCCAGGTGAGTTGTCATTGTCATATTTGACTATCTCGTTTCCTGCGCCATCATAAATAACTACATAGTCTTTATTCCATTGGCTAGCGTTACCATCTCCTTCAACATCAAATGCTGAAAAATGCACCTGGATCTGCGCTGCTCCGGGATGGGTAATGATTTGCATAGTGTCAATTTCAGCAAGCTTGTTGGTATAGTTACCACTATCAGGATATCTAACTACGTGATTGACTTCAGACCAGCCAGATGATGCCAGAGGGATTGTTTCGTGTTTCCAGGCTTCATCCCCAATTGCAGCATAGGAACCAGGATTGTCTTTATATGTAAGGTTAAAAACTGCCTGCATATCCACCCAGTTGCCGGTTACAAAGAAATAGATGTCAGGATCACCATCAGCAGCAGTAACCAATCCGCCCGATGTAACATCGTTATAGCCTGAAAAATAATATCCCGGTGCATTTAACAGGCCTCCAAAACCTTGATCCACCAGGCTGCCATCATAAAGGGCGACCATATCCGTAAGTTTAATATTTTTGTTTAAAGGAAGCTGCTGGTCGTCAAAGAGGATATAACCGTTACCATCAACAGTGATTCTCTGGTCACCGCTGCCATCATAGGTAAGATTGCCATCAGAATCAATGAGTACATTAGTGTCAACAAGGTTTGCAACGTCCCAGATAATACCAGGATGGCCTGGATCTCCAGTAAAAGCCACTGTTTGGTCAACCCCAGCTTGGTCAACCACAGTGGCCAATGTGAGATTTGCCCCTTCACCTTTTACAATATAAATTTTATCTCTTTTTTGATGGCCATTATTATAAATAGTCATACCTGCGACATCATCATAGATAAAGTCATCAAAGTCCCCGAGGGGGAGATCTTTTTTGGTGAATAGATAGTCATACATTGCAGCATAATCAACACTTTCTTCATATATACCCCAAGCCATTGATCCTGAGTTATCTATTAGAATTATACAGTTCTGCTTAGTATTAACCTGGTAAATATCAGTATCTTTTGCATGGGAAAGAGAGAACCAACCGCCAACAAGAAACAGGAGTGCTGATGCCATCAATATTATAATTTGTAATTTTTGATTGGTTTGAATCATATTTTCTCTCCTTTTAAGCGGATGAAGCAAGACCGCAGTATTCTTTGATTTATAATGCTGATTTAACACCGACTTTAATCCCCCCGAGCTCAATAATCACTTTTTTTTCACCGTTAATCCTGAATTTGTATCCGGAAAAGTTAGTTGAATCATATCCTTTTGGCGGAGTATCAGGAAAAAGATAGGTTACAAGATAAGCATAATCATAAACATTATCAGTAATGTCATCCATAATATTCTGGCACGGCCATAATTTATAATCATCAGCAGCAGCGTTATCAAAAGTACCCGGAATAGTTTCTGTCATGTCGGAACCCGGGTCATACGAGCTTCCCGGTGTGGTACCGGGCGGTACCAGAAACTGGTTGAGTGTCCCCGGATCTGATATCTCATACCAGTCATTTACCCCGGGTCTCGCAAATCCGACCTTGGTTCCTTCCAGCTTGGCTCCGCCTTCGGATACATTGAAACTTTTTTCCCAATTTTGCTGGTTTGCAGCAATATTGATTTCAACGTCGGTTGTATTAAGGGCAAATATTCCAAGAAAGCTTAATATAAACAGAACCAGTGTTGCAACAACAAGTATGGATCCTTTTTCATTTGCCGTAAACAAGACTTTTTTAGTAAAAGTGAAAACAGGCTTATTAATTGAAAATTGCATCACATCTATACCTTGATATTATTATATTTAATTGCAGTAATGATGACATGGTTTCTACCCAAAGGGGTATTCCAGTAAACAAATAGTTTTATAGTGCAAAATGATGTGTAAGTACTTGTTCCAATCGTAACAGGGGATCTATCAACATTCCAGAAAATTTGAAATACTTTACCTGTCGTATCCAGAATATCGGTTCCACTGGGCTGGTACATATTTGTCAGGAAAGGAAAATTTGCAGCAATGTAAACATGAGCGGCATCGGCAGGTGTAGGGGCTCCGCCTGCCGGGGCAATCCCTGCATCAAGGTCTGCACCGGCACTCCCTGTCAGGTTAACGTCATCAAAAGGAAGCCTTTTGAGTTCTTCAAGAAAGGTGAGAGCTATTGAATTGGCACGTGTCCTTGATTGAGCCGAGCTGCTCCCATTAGTTGCTTTGATTTGCATCATGGTCATTGCCAAAATTCCTATGGATAATACAAACATTGTTATCATCACTTCAATCAGTGTGAACCCGTCTTTGTTTTTAATTATTACCATATCAATATCCTAAATTCCGGCATTGTATTGTTACTGATATAAATCTGCGCCGATAATTATCGTTGGGCCGGCTCCAGTCGATTCCTGATGCAGTTTTATAAGTTGTAACGGTTACAGGAAAGTTTTGTTCACGTGAAGATGCCCTGGCAAGAATGGATATCTGAACAGCTCTTATATCATTTAACTGGGAAGAAGAGGGTGTAGTAGTGGTTGTATCGTCTGAAAGTATATAATTAAATTCCACGGCCTCTATATTCTCGGCTATGGGCTGGAAACCACTACCGACATCCCTGCCAAGATCTGCAGGGGTTGACCAGTCTGCACCTCCACCGTCAGCTATCCCATTGGCACCGGAGTCATTGGTATTGGAAAATCCAAAAGCAATCTCTTCAGATGTGCCGTCTGTATCACCATTATTATCCATGTCTTTCGTGAATTGAAGCCTTCCTTGCGTCGCCAGTATAATACCGGCATCTGCAAGGCCGGTGGGATCACATCCAGCCTCTCTTATCTCTCTTGACATGATTATTATAGCGGCCCTTAAGTTTTGCTGCATTTCAGTTAACCGGTCATTGGCAAGATATGATTTTTGATGGTTGGAGGAAATAGTAAAAATCGCTCCTAAAATTATACTGGAGATTAGCATAACGATTAATAGCTCAATAAGCGTAACTCCAGATTCGTTTTTTTTTAATCCGGATTTCATTGAAAGATTCTTATAAAACGAAGTTTGTACCATCACTACTGATCTCCAATTTTATATTTCCGGCACTGGAAACAGTTATCTTGTACCATCGGGTAGTGTTTCTTACCTGGACGCTACCCCCAAATCCAATCGGAAGTCCCTGTCCAGTAAACTTCGCCTTAGATGTCCCCCCGGTAAAACTGGCAGTGATCAGAGTTATGTTTTTTGTAATGGAACCAGCCGATATAATGACTTCAGAGCCATTCCTTACAGAGTCGCCCTCTGTGCCGGTACCATCTTCACCACCGTTGTCAATGAAAGTTTCATAACCGCCTACGCCGCCTTCAGCAGCATATGCACCTGTCGTGAAAGCCATAACCACATTTGAATTTTGCTTAATGGCTTCGAGTTTTGCTTTTTGCAGGTTAGAGTATATCTCCCTTGCAGCACCTTTAAGCTTATAATTTTGGATAGTCTGGCGCATTAAGGGGGTGGTGACCATTGCTAAAATAGAAATGATTCCAATGACCACAACCACTTCAATTAATGTAAAGCCTTTTTTATTTTTTAATGTTTGAACCATTTTTTCCATTAACCAGCCTTAGTCAACTGACCATATAAATATTGACCATAAGAAAGACTGCTTTTTGGTCATCACATTATCAATTGACAGGTATTTGAGATAAATTATATCTACATAATAGAATAGTCAGCAAAAAAGATGCCATAACATTAATAAAATACATTCAAATATTTACTATCATTATCGAGAAAATCTTTATCCACACTACCGGTCTTAGTTATACTCAATTTTAAGATAAAGATATTTGCAGATAAATTGATATATTTGAAATATTTTTCCAAATATATCATTGAATTATGACAAAAATTGTAAGATTTGATTACAAAGAATGGTTAATATTTGCAAAAACCACAAATTATGATGACTTGTTGTGTTGAGATATGGTTAATGAAGATGAAATATAATTAGTATTCATACAGCAGCTTTACATCCAGGGCCTGGGATGAGGTTTTTTTTCTTTATTTAGAGTTGGTAATCATATATATAAAACATTATAATAAAATCTATCCTGGGCTTGAAGGCACTGGGCGTTTTTAATTTAGAATGAGGTTGAATTCATGTTTAAATTTATACACACTGCAGACATACACCTCGACAGTCCATTAAAAGGACTTGAGGTTCATGAGTATGCGCCGGTGGAAGAGATTCGTGGTGCTACAAGGCGGGCGCTGGATAATCTGATTGATTTGGCAATAGAGGAGGAGGTTAATTTTATACTCATTGCCGGTGATCTTTATGACGGTGATTGGAAGGATTACAACACCGGTCTCTTTTTTTCAGCCCGGATGGGTCGATTGTCCGAAGCCGGAATAAAAGTATTTATTGTTTCCGGAAATCACGATGCAGCCAGCCAACTAACCAAAACTTTGCCACTACCTGACAATGTAACTCTTTTTTCTTCTAAAAAACCTCAATTTAGAAAACTTGATGATATTGGGGTTATCATCCATGGTAAGAGTTATTCCTATCGTGCTGTAACAGAAAATCTTGCTTCTCAATACCCCCAGTACGATTCTAACTATTTTAATATCGGCCTGCTTCATACATCCCTGACGGGTCATGAAGGACATGAAAATTATGCACCATGTACTCTTGATGACCTGAAATCCAAAGGTTATGACTATTGGGCGTTGGGGCATGTCCACAAAAGGGAATTGATTTCTAAAGAACCATGGATTGTCTTTCCTGGTAATATTCAGGGCCGTCATATTAAAGAGACTGGAGCTAAGGGCGCCACACTGGTGACTGTCGAGGGTGGTCGAATCATCAAGGTTGAAGCGCTTGAACTTGATGTGTTGCGCTGGGCAGTTTGCCAGGTGGATTTGTCTGAGTGCGAGACTTCTGAAAACGTTTATGATGTGGTTCGGCAAGCCTTAGAACATGAGCTTGACCAAGTAGATGGTAAGACCCTTGTCATAAGACTGGTTTTGACTGGTACCTGTTCTGTCCATGGTAAATTACTTGACCAGACAACACAGTGGATCGAGGGGTTTCGGAGCATTGCTGTCCAATTTGGTGATATGTGGTTGGAGCAAGTAAAGTTTCAGACAACTCGCAAAGTGAAACTTGAGGATATGTTTGGGGAAGATACTCCCATTGCTGGTTTGTTGAAATCTGTTCAACAGATAGAACTGGATGGAGATACCCTCTTTGGACTGGTGCCGGAATTGTCTGCTTTGAAAAACAAATTACCAGCTGAGGTCCAAACCGGCGATCAACCCTTTCTTGATCCATCTCCTGACAAAATAGAGGTGCTACGTAATGCAATCCAGGAACTTTTGATTGCCAAACTTCTTCAATATGGAGGTGCTAAATGAGGTTGAAACGTCTCGATTTAAAAGCCTTCGGTCCCTTCACCGAAAGGCCACCTTTAGATTTTAATTCTAAAGAGCCTGGCCTCCATATAATTTTTGGCGCAAACGAGGCAGGAAAAAGTAGTTCTCTCCGAGCTCTCAAGGCTCTGTTGTATGGTTTTCCCCAGCAGACTCCTGATAATTTTATTCACAACTATGATCAACTATTAGTCGGCGGCTGCCTTGAAAACAGTGCTGGAGAAGAGATTATCTTTCAACGTCGAAAAAAACGTATAGGCGATGTTATTAATGAGGCAGGAGATCCTCTTGATTTGGGTGTTTTGGTTCCATTTCTCAATGGTGTTGAACCGGAAATTTTTGAATCTCTTTATGGAATTGATCATAATACTTTAGTCCAGGGAGGTGAAGAAATTCTTGCCCAGAAGGGTGAGGTGGGTCAAGCCTTGTTTGCCGCCGGTGCCGGTATCTCTTCATTAAGAGAGGTCATTGATCAGCTTGAAAAAGAAGCGGTGGCACTCTTCAAGCCTGCAGGCCAATTGCCTGAAATCAACAAGGCGGTCAAAAGGTTCAGGGAGCTACAAAAAGAGGTTAGAGTAGTCAGTCTCTCTTCCAAAGCATGGAACGATCATAACAAAGCCCGGAAAACTGCTGAGGCAGAGCTGAGCAATTTGGAAAAAGAGCGGAATCGAAATAATAAAGAATTGAAACGTCTTGAACGATTGGAAAAAGCTATTCCCGAGCTTGCTTCTTTGAAATCCTGGCAGGACCAGCAACTGGAATTGGGGAAAGTCATTCCATTGCCCCCTGATTTTAACAAAAAATATCAGCAGGCTGACCAGGAAAAGCGTGAGGCCAGCCAGCATTTACAAAAAGATACTGATTACAAGGAAAAACTTGAAGCAAAACGCATGGCAATTTCGTTTAATAAGGATCTTTTAAATCAGGCGGAAAGGGTGGATGATTTTCATCAACGTCTCGGTGAATACCGCAAGGGCCAGAAAGATATTCCAGTGAGAAATGGTATGCGAATCAGTCTCCGTAGAGAAGCTGCCAGCCTACTAAAACAGGTTAGGCCAGATTTGAGTTTGGAATCGGTTGAAACTTTAAGACCGGTACTTTCTAAAAAAAAGACTATTCAGACATTGAGCTCACAATACGAGACAATAAACCAACAACTTACTTTTGCAAAAAATAAGGTTAAGGCTGCGGAACATGAAAACAAAGATTTAAATAGAGGCCTGGTTGACTTCCCAGAGATAAAGGAGCCTCTGGCACTTGTTCAAACGGTAAAATTGGCTCAAAAAGCTGGAGATATTGATAGTCAGTTGAAAAAGAGCAGAACCGATGTTCAAATGAATAAAAAAGAGTGTTTTGCAGAACTTAAGAGGATTGGTCTTTGGTCTGGTGATTTGGAAGCACTCATGGAACTCTCACTTCCACGTTCCAAAGCTGTGCAGCAGTTTGAACAAAACTACAGCGAGATTGCTGAAGAAAGACGTGAGATCAAAAAAGAACTAAAAACGGCTGCAAAAGATCTTCAACACATTCGGGTTGAGATCAAAAAGGCAGAGTATACGGGAGAAGTTCCTTCAGAGGAAGATTTGAGCCTGACCCGTGAAAAACGGGAACAGGGTTGGCAGCTTGTGCGGCGGAAATGGCTTAATCATGAGAATGTAACCAAAGAGAGTAAATCTTATAATCCTGAACTATCGCTTCCTGATGCTTATGAAGGATATGTTGGGCAGGCTGATACTCTTGCAGACCGACTGCGCAGAGAGGCAGACCGGGTAGCAAATGCAGCCTCTTTTAGAGCTCAGAAAGAGGCTCTTCAGGAGATCATAGCAGAGAAGAACAAAGACATAGCTGAATTAGAAATTAAAGCGCAAAAACTTCATGAAACCTGGCTCCGCATATGGCAACCTTCTAAAATTGCGCCCCTTTCACCAAAGGAGATGATCGGTTGGTTGTCTGATATTGATAAACTCCGTTTCAAGGTAGGAGACATCTTCAAGAGAGAGAAGGAAATCGGGAGGGAGGTGCAGCACAGAAAAGAAATTATACAAGCTTTACAAAAAGAGCTTAATTCTATCGAAGTAGAGGGGGGGATTGTCGGTGAGGAACTTGGACCGGTTTTGATTTTTGCTGAGACTGTATTGGAGAGAATCGCTGGCCAAAAGGCAAATTTTAAAAAATTTAAAGAACAACAAGAGCAAGTAGAAAAGGCTTATTCTCAGGCAAAGGAAGGTCTTGAAGTTGCGCAAGAGGCCATGACCAACTGGCAAAAAGAGTGGCAAAAAGCCTTTATGGATTTGGGACTTACCAGCGAGGTCTCCACTATTGAAGCCATTGACTTAATTGAAAATCTTCAAAATTGTTTTGCAAAATTGAAGGAAGCAGATGACCTTAAAAAACGCATTGATGGTATTGAACGTGATGCTGCTGAACTGGAGGCAACAGTTAAGGCACTGCTTGAAAAAGTGGCGCCTGACATGGTTGATCTGCCTTTAGACCAGGCAATTCTAAAATTACGCACTATGCTCAGTCAAGCTCAAAAAGACAGCAATGTGTATGACAACCTTTCTGAGGAGATAGATTCCTTTCAAAATAAAGTCGCTGTGGCTATACAAACCCGGCAAAGTGCAAAAAAGCAGATGGATGAACTCCTTGGCATAGCTAAATGTGAAAAACCGGAAGAATTGACAGTGGTGATAACCAGGTTTATGGAATATCAGCGCCTGCAGGAGAAAATTTCTGATACCGAGGCAATCCTGGCCAAGATCGGGGCTGGTATTCAGCTTGAAGAGATTAAACGACAGGCGAAAGAGGTTGATGCCGATGAATTGCCAGGCCGGATTGAATCTCTGGAAAAGGATATCAATGATAGAATAGATGAAGAGATCAAAAGCTTCTCCCAAGTGATCGGAGTGGAAAACACAAAACTTGCCGCCATGGATGGTAGTGCTAAGGCCGCTGAGATAGCGGAAACAATGGAACAACAACTGACCAGAATACGGCGATTAGCTGAAAGATATTCACTGTTAAAGCTGGCTTCCAAGATTTTGCAGCAGGAAATAGAACGCTACAGGGAAGAGCATCAGGGTCCGATTTTGAAAATAGCTTCCGGGTATTTTAACGATTTGACCATCGGCTCTTTTGTAGGACTACGTACCGATGTGGACGATAAAGGTGAACCGATTCTCGTGGGTGTCCGACCCAATAATTCGCGTCTGTCGGTGGAAAAAATGAGCTCGGGAACCCGTGACCAGCTTTTCCTTGCCCTACGTCTTGCCACTTTGGAGTGGCGCCTTGAAAAGAACGAACCCATGCCCTTTATTGTGGATGATATTCTGATAAATTTCGATGATGACAGGTCTAAAGCAACTCTCAAGGTTTTGGCTGATTTATCGAAGAAAAACCAAGTGATTCTTTTTACCCACCACAGACAGATTGTTGAAGAGGCAAAAACTATTAAAGGGAGTGATTTTATTAAAATTCACGAGTTATGATTGAATAATTTAATTGGGGTTATCGGTGCCATTTTTGGTAAAATCACCTTATTTTACATGGCATTGAGAACAGTTTGTGGGGCCTGTCTCCTTTCCTGCTTTTTTCATTGATTTATGGCATTTAAGGCAAATTTTGGTCATTACCTGTCTTTTTTTAAGTTTTTTTTGTGCTTTTAACTCTTTTATTATACCGGGTTTTTTTGGAAAAACAGCATGACATATATTACAATCGACTAATATATCCTGGTGGATGCGGTGGGGAAAATCAATATTGCCTTTTTTCCCTCCATCAATATTTATCTCCTCTTTGCCATGATTGGGCATTGCAAAAACCACTGCCCCTGTAAAAATTACCAGAATCAATAAAAATGCCAATTTTGTTGTTTTTTTTAAATGGATTTTTGTTAAAAAACTCACTCTCTTCCTCCAAGATTAATTATTATCAAATGGTGTTAAAAAATTTTTCAAATAATGCCCGGTATAGCTTTTTAAAGAGCGGGCAATTTTTTCAGGAGTTCCCTGGGCTACAATCTCGCCTCCGCTGCTGCCTCCCTCAGGTCCAAGGTCTATTATCCAGTCAGCAGTTTTAATGACATCCATATTATGCTCAATGATTATTACACTGTTGCCTGCCTCTGTCAAACGGGAAAGCACTTTGAGCAGAAGCTTGACATCCTGAAAATGCAGCCCCGTGGTTGGCTCATCAAGAATGTATAGAGTTTCACCTGTATCTCTTTTGGCAAGTTCCCTGGCAAGTTTAATTCTCTGGGCTTCCCCGCCTGAAAGTGTGGTGGCTGCCTGGCCAAGTTTTATATAGGAGAGCCCCACATCCATCAGGGTATTTAAAATATGTGTAATTTTTGGATGATCTGCAAAAACCTCCTTTGCCTGCATAACTGAAAGATTCAAGATATCAGATATTGAGTGATCCCTGTATTTGATCTCAAGGGTTGCACGGTTAAATCTTTTGCCATGGCAGACCTCGCATGGGACAAAAACATCTGCAAGAAAATGCATCTCCACCTTGATATGCCCGTCACCCCTGCATGCCTCGCATCTGCCTCCCTTGACATTAAAAGAGTATCTTCCTTTTTTATAGCCCCTTGCCCTGGATTCAGGCAGCATGGCAAAAAAATCACGGATATGGTCAAACACCTTGGTATAGGTTGCAGGATTGCTTCTCGGAGTCCTGCCAATGGGTTTTTGATCAATATTAATAATTTTATCAAGGTGGGTGAGCCCTCGTATTTTGTCATGCCTTCCCACTATTATCCTGGAATTATGTAGTTTAACTGCAAGGGCTGGATATAAAATCTGGTTTATCAGGGTTGATTTTCCTGCTCCTGACACACCGGTTACTGCAATGAGAAGTCCGAGAGGTATTTTTACATTGATATTATGCAGATTGTTTTCCGATGCCTTTACAATGGTGATCCATCTGTTCCCACACTCTTTAGGACTTTTTCTTTTTTTTGGAATTTTTATATCTTCTTTTCCGGTTAAAAACCTGCCTGTGATGGACAGGGGATTTGCTTTAATCTGATCCGGGGTGCCCTGGGCAACAATCTGACCGCCGAGATGTCCTGCTCCCGGACCTATATCCACAACCCAGTCTGATTTTTCCATGGTTTCCCTGTCATGTTCCACTATTATCAGGGTATTGCCTATATCCCGCAAATGGTGAAGAGTATGCAGCAGTTTGACATTATCTCTCTGGTGCAGACCAATTGAAGGCTCATCCAGGATATATAAAACCCCGGTCAGTTCAGATCCAACCTGGGAGGCAAGCCTGATCCTCTGGGATTCACCGCCGGAAAGGGTTGGACCGCTTCTGTCTAAGGAGAGGTAATCAAGGCCTACATTAACAAGGAATCCCAGCCGGTCTGATATCTCTTTTAATAATTCCCGGGCAATAAGTTTTCTGTTTCCTGTCAAATTCAATCCATTAACAAATTCAAAGGTTTGTTTAATAGTCATGGCTGTCATGTCAATAATGGATTTTTTGTTAACATGGACATTGAGTATCTCTTTTTTCAAGCGTCTGCCCTGGCAGGCAGGGCAGGTGCTTGATGTCATAAAAGCTGAATAATATTTTTTCTGGCCTTCTGAGTGGGTAGCCTTATACCGTCTCATAAGGGTATGAACCAGTCCTTCATGGGTTCTTGTAAATTCTCCCTGGAGCTTGGTTGAATGCCAGTTTACTCTCATCTCTTTTGTTCTTGAACCATATAGAAGCAGGTTCTTATCTTTTTTTGGTAATTTTTTCCAGGGCAGATCAAAATTGATTTTCCATTGATGCTCCATGGCTTTAAGCTGGCTCATACCCCAGGAGTTATCATTGTTATATCTTGGTTTTTTAATGAAATAGTTCTTCCATGGCAGCACTGCACCCTGCCTGATGCTTAAATCCTGATCCGGTACAATCTTGTTTATATCCATGGACAAAAGTGTACCAATTCCATTGCAGTCAGGACACATCCCAAGGGGTGAATTAAAAGAGAAAATCTGGGGAATAAGTTCCGGATATGCAATACCACAGCAGGATCTGGCTTCACTCATTTTCAAATCCTCCCTGCCAATCATATGAACAATGATCTGCCCTGATCCAAGTTTCAGAGCATTCTCCACAGAATCTGTCAGCCGTTTTTCAAATTTTTTATCATTTTTAAGCTTCAGGCGGTCAACAACAACTTCGATATGATGTTTTTTATTTCTGGCAAGGGACTGGACATTTTCAAGCTCCTGCACTACTCCGTCAACCCTTACCCTGGCATATCCCTGTTTTTTAAGAGCTTCAAGCCTCTCTTTATGTTCACCTTTCCGGTTTTCCACAATTGGAGCAAGAATCACAATCTTTGAATTTTCCGGCAAAGCCATGATTTGAGACACCATGCTCTGGGCATGACCCTGTCCCACTTTTTCCCCGCATTTATAGCAATACTGGGTGCCGATTCTGGCAAACAACACCCTTAAATAATCATAAATTTCCGTAATGGTTCCAACGGTGGATCTTGGATTTTTACTTGCAGATTTCTGCTCAATGGCAATTGTCGGGGATAGGCCTCGGATGGTCTCATATTTTGGTTTTTCCATCTGTCCTATAAACTGTCTTGCGTAGGATGAGAGGGATTCAACATATCTGCGCTGACCTTCTGCAAAGATTGTATCAAATGCAAGACTAGATTTTCCCGATCCTGAAACCCCTGTAAAGACAACCATCTTCTTTTTGGGAATATCTATATCAATATCTTTAAGGTTGTGCTCTTTTGCACCCTTGACAATAATTCTGTCAAGCTCTTTGGAACTTGTAACAACCCCTGTTGCTAAACTTATTGGACCACCATCCTGCATATACATTTTTGCTCCTGATCTTACTGATAACATCTTTTTGTTTAACCAAAAAAGAAAAGTATGATACTTCTATGGCTGGACTTGCCAAAATCCAAATATTGAATAAATATAATTCAAAACTATAATAATTCAAGGTGATTTAAAATGAAAATAGTGCTTGCAACCTGTGGATCAAGGGGAGATGTTCAGCCCATGATTGCAACTTCACTGGCTTTAAAAGCAGCCGGGCATGATGTTCTTTTAATAGGGCCTCCGGAAAAAGCCATGTGGGCAAGACAACTCAGGTGTCCATATATGGAGTTTGGTCAGGATGTTACTGCTTTTTTAAACCAAGTTGAAAACTCTAACAGCCTTCGCAGCAACCTTGAATTTAACTCTTTTGTAAGGCGTGAAATAGATGTCCAGTTTAAAGTATTGCCCAGGATTATTAAAAATGCGGATTTAGCCATAGGATCATCATTAATGGGTGGTTTGTCCTCCATTTCTGAGGCAATGAAAATAAAATATCAATATATTGTTTTTACTCCGCAACTTATTCCTTCAAATTTTCATCCATTCATAGCAGTGAAAACACAAACTCTTCCAAAATGGTGCAATAAGTTGTCATGGGGAATTGCCAAGCTGCTGGATAAATTCAATTTAACCTTTCTGATAAACCAGAACAGAAAAAGAATGCACCTTGAACCTCTTAGTAATGCTTGGGATCATATTATTGGGGATAATACCATTGTTGCTTGTGACAGTCAGGTCGCAAAGGTGCCACTGGATGTTAAGCCTAATTTTATTCAAACAGGATATCCTCATTTGGATTTGCCAGGTAAGCCCCTGCCTGAACTTGACAGATTCCTTAAAACTGGCACAAGGCCAATATACGCAGGATTTGGAAGTATGCCGCCAAAAGAGCAAAGAAGGAATATACCTTTGCTGGTAGATGCAGCAAGGAGCTTAGGAAAAAGGATTATTATTTCAAAATTCTGGAAAGAAGATTCAGAATATCAATTTGACAAGGATGTTTTTTTTATTAAAAACTATCCTCATTTAAAGCTTTTTCCAGAAACAGATGCAATTATTCATCATGGCGGAGCAGGAACCACTGCCACTGCAGCTGTATCAGGTGTGCCCCAGGTGATTATACCCCATATTCTGGATCAATATTTTCATGGACATCAAATATATCTGTCCAATCTGGGATCAAAGCCTGTCTGGCGAACAAGATTAACAGCAGAGAAATTAACTTCTGCTTTAAAAACAGCTCTTTTTTCCAAGGCTGTAAAACTAAACTCAAAAACAGCCAGAAGCCAGATTGATAAAACCAGATCCTTAAAATTAATGGTTAAAGCAGTTGAACAATCTGGTTTTCAGTCGGGCACTATTTAATTTTTCAACCCGACTGGTTTACCAAGGATCTCAGACCATATAACAGCATTTTGCAGGGGATTGGATTTAAAAACATATTTTGCTGCACCCGGGTGCTGCATCGCCGCTCCTTTTCCAGATAAAGACTCTTTGATACCTTGCTTTACCATACCCTCCTCAGGTTCTTTTACTGCAGCAGAGTATGCCGGGATCTGAGCTTCCGGGATTGCAGCTTCAGGTATTCCAGATTCAGGTTTGCCAAAATCCTCTTCCTGGTCAAAAGTTTCAAAATCCTGGGATGATATTTCATCTTCTTCAAATCTATCCCAATCTGAACCCTGTTTATTGTCTGCCTGTTTCTGTTTCAGGGCCTGCTGTTCAAGTTCCCTGACAAATTTTTGAATTTTTTCACCAATACGGTCAAATATGGATGGTTTTTTTTTGGTCTTTTTGGGTTTTATATTTTTTTTCTTTTTTGCCTTCAACTGCTTTAAAATACCTGGCAGAATAAAAAAGGCAATAATAAAAAGAAAGGTGATTATTGAATCAAAATCCATTGGCTGATCCTTTATAACTGCCACGTACCCTAAAGGGCAGAAGCTGGCAGATCTAATTTTTGGTCACTGGTTTGCCACAAAATAAACTATAAAAATTTATGCGACTTAGTTTGTTCTTTCATATATTCACTGCTCCTTTGCCCCTTTAATGGGGCAAAGGAGGCCAGTAATATTTGTCTACTTGTTAGGATCTTTTGGATCAGATTCAGGTGTGGCAATCTGATCTCTCATTTTTGTGTCAGCTGAGATATTCTGCATTTTATAATAATCCATCACACCAAGGTTTCCACTCCTGAAAGCGTCAGCCATTGCAAGGGGTACCTGGGCTTCTGCTTCAACAACCTTGGCACGCATCTCTCTTACCCTTGCTTTCATCTCCTGCTCCTGGGCAAAAGCCATGGCTCTTTTTTCTTCAGCCTTTGCCTGGGCAATCTTCTTATCGGCCTCAGCCCTGTCAGTTTCAAGTTCTGCACCTATATTTTTACCCACATCCACATCTGCAATATCGATGGAGAGGATTTCATAGGCGGTTCCGGAATCCAGGCCTTTTTTCAGCACTGTTTTTGAAATTGTATCAGGATTTTCAAGTACTTCCTTGTGGGTAATGGCTGAACCTATGGTGGTTACAATACCTTCTCCCACCCTTGCAAGGATTGTCTCTGCTCCGGCTCCACCCACCAGACGGTCAATATTTGCCCGTACCGTTACCCTTGAAATGGCTTTCAATTGAATACCATTCTTTGCCATGGCCGTCACCAGGGGTGTCTCAATAACCTTTGGATTAACAGACATCTGTACTGCTTCAAGAACATCTCTGCCTGCCAGATCAATGGCAACTGCGCGGTTAAAAATAAGGTCAATATTAGCCTTGTCAGCTGCAATAAGAGCCTGGACAACACGGGCAACATTACCACCTGCAAGATAGTGGGATTCAAGGTCATCGGTTGGAATTTCAATACCTGCTTTAACAGCCATGATTTTGGATTCGACAATCAATTTTGGCGGAACTTTCCTGAATCGCATGAAAATGATATTCATCAATCCGACCCTGGCACCGGAAACCAATGCCTGCACCCACAGGGCTATATATGCAAAAATAAAATAAAACAGAACCAGGCCGATAATGCCTGCAATAATTATTAAAATAAACATCATGTCCATTGAATGTATCTCCTTTTTATAAAATTGCTTCAACTACAATACGGTTGCCTGCCACACCTGTTACAATCACAGATGTATCAGCCTCAATATACTCTCCATCTGTCACAACATCCACACGCTGTGAATTAATCTGAGCCATGCCTGCGGGCCTGAGATCGGTGACAGCTGTTCCTTTCATGTTGATATAGGTTTCAAGTTTCTCCTTTTGAGAAATCACTCCATTATGTTTTGACAGCTCCCTCTTTAATGACAGGGGAGATTTTGCCAGTATTTTTATTCCCAGAACAACAATAAGAGGGACAATGATGATGTCCAGACCTGTAAATATCACTCCAGCTGTTGTGGATATGCTTGTAAATACTATGTATAGGGAGTAAGACAAAAGTGCAAGTGCTATAACCGCTAATACTCCAAGGGATGGTATGAAAATTTCAGCAACAATGACCATAATCCCGATCATCTGGAGTAAAACAGGTATTATATAAGCTTTCATTTTATCAATCCTATCCTAATTTTTTTTCAGGTTTTACAATAACACGATTCTGGTCTATTTTGTCAATTATAATAGCTGCTCCCTGGGCAATAAATTCACCCCTGGCAATTGCATCTATTTTTTTATTGTTTATCATTACTTTGCCTGATGGACGAAGAAATGAATGAGCAATCCCGGTATCTCCCGGTTTTATTGATAAACTCCCGACAGCATCCACATGGGAGTCTTTCAGATCTGTTCCAAGGTAGGGCCCTTTAACTACTTTTGCAATATTCGGCAGAACAAATCTTATTAAAAAGAGAGATATGAGAAAAGCAAATAAAAAACAGCCTGAAACAAGTGCAAGGTTTTTCATCAGCAGAGCGCCTTCCCATGGAAATTGTGGATCTGGCAATACAAAGCCCTGAAAAGAGAGGACAAGCCCCGAGGCAATTACAACCAGTCCTGCAACACCTGCGATTCCAAAACCCGGAAGCACAAACACCTCCACTCCAAGCAAAAGAACTCCAATGAGCATAATTAACAACTCTGTGTAATCAGCAAGACCAACAAGATACTGGTTAAGGAAGACAAGACCAAGCAGGATTATGCCTGCAATTCCGGGCAGGCCGAATCCCGGAGCCTTGATCTCGGTATAAAGTGCACCGATTCCCATTAACATCATCATGGGCAGAAAAGGCTGTAAAAATCTTACAAAACTCACAGACCATGACTCTTCTATTGTCACAATCTCAACAGAATCATAACCTGCAAAAGACAATGCTTCTTTTAAGCTGCTGACACTTTTTTGAGAAAATTTCAGATCAAAAGCTTCTGCATCATCCATGGTTAAAAGCTCGCCTTTGGCAACAATTGTCTTTTTTGAGCTTATCTTCTCTTTTTCCTCTTTGGTAAGATCATCATAAGCTTTTTTATCCATAAATTGTGTTTTACTGTCCATCACAATTTTATAGACTTCCATATCAAGGGAGACCATGGATTCTGCCAGCTTCACAGGATAATTATTTTTCTTTGCAAGAGCTCGAAATTTGGCCCGAAGAACAGTCTGCACCTTTTCTCCTGCCATTTTCTGTCCTTCCTTAGTCTTGATCATGGGTGCACAATCTCCGATAATTGTATTTTCTTTCATGAATAACATATTTGAAGATAGAGCTATCAAGGCGCCTGCGGAGATGGCTCGTTTTTCCACATAGGCAATTGTTTTGCCTTTGGGTACATTGGAAATAGTATCAACAATATTCAGGGCTGCATCCACTCTGCCGCCAAACGTATCCATTTTAAAAACAAAAACAACATTTTTTTCATCTTTAATCTCGTCCAGGGATCTTTTTACATGGGCTGCCATTCCAGGTTCCACAGTTCCTGAAACAGGAAGAACATACACTTTTTGTCTGTTTTCTAAGGAGAATACAACTGTCCAGGATAAAAGAATTATAAATCCTGCAAGGATAAAAATTAATTTTATGTCTCTTTTCATCTTTTCCCTTAAAGTGAAGCAAAACCATTAATAAATTTTTCCACAATTTCTAAAAGCCCTGAGTTCCGACCTTTAAACATCTGGTCAGGCTTGGCTGCAGAAATCACCTGTTTACCTTAATATAGCCCATCCATAATTTTTTTAAAAGTTTTGTTTTCCTTTTCCACCTGTATCATTCTGATTTCAAATGCACTGTTTATGGCAAATTCTTTAACAAGAAGAGAGGCACCCCTGTCAAGACTGCCTTGATCCGGCACTTCAGTATTAAAATCATAATATGCTGCTCTTTTTTCTGATTGCAAGGGCAACCCATTCATCAACATACTCTTCATGAATAATATCAAGAGAATGGGTTCCAAGAGATGTAAGCACTTCATTTTGTCTCTCTTTAATAATACCGGAAAGAATAGTTATGGTATCCTTTGTCATTCTTTTTGATATTTCAGGCATAATATCCACAATTACCTGGGCAATTATATTGGCTGCAATAAAATCATATTTTTTTATATCCATTCTTTCAAGAGTTGCACATTCCAAGGAGAATTCTGTTGAAGCAATACTGTTTCTTTTAAGATTCTGCCCTGCCACCTTTACAGCAACTTCGTCATTATCAATTCCTGTGATACTTTTTGCACCAAGCTTTGCTGCTGTAATCATCAAAATCCCAGAACCTGTTCCAATATCCAGAAAATCTGATCCGGGCTCAAGAAAAGTTTCCATCAACCTGAGACACATATAAGTTGTAGGATGAGTTCCTGTTCCAAATGCCATACCAGGATCAAGATGAATCACAATTTCATTTTCTTTTGCAATATGATCTTTCCATTCAGGTTTAATGGTTATCCTGTCTGTGATTTTTGTAACTTCAAAATAATTTTTCCAGGATTCAGACCAATCTTTTTCATCAATGATCTCTGTCTTGATATTAACATTAATATCAAACCTTATAAGGTCTAATGCTTTTTCTTTGATTTGTTCAAGGATGCTTTCAGATGAATCAATAAGGGGCAGAAAACCTGTGATGGAATTGACTTCATGCCTGGCAATGGTGTCCAGGTCAAATACTTCATCAGGTTTATCTTCTTCATATAAGGGAACATCACACACCACACCTTTAAGATTAAAGGAGAAGAAAATATTACAGATCAGCTCTTCTGCAAGAACAGGGTTACTGTCATCAAACTGTATAATAATCTTTTTAAATTTCATATTCACCAAAGTTTTAATTTATGCCTTGAAGTTCTAAACTGGAAATACACATTGCCTTTTGCAGAAAATGATAACCATACGTTTTCCTGCTGAGTTTCAAACATGCAACTTTCCATTTGATTCTGACAAACTACAGGACAAATAGCCAGTGAATTTTAAATGACATGAGGATATTTTAGTTCAGAAACACAACTTGCATGATAGACAAATAAAGGCGATAGGATACCTTCTCCAGTATGATAGACTGACCATCCAGGATTATGAAAAGCTATGTATAGAGGTCAACCGCCGAAGTTTGCAGCGTGGTCTTAGAATAATGATTGAAAAAGAACTGCTTGCTGCTGAAGGAGCAACAAATAAGCTGGTCTATGTTTTAAAAATTTGAACTTGCGACATTTTGTGATAAAAACTTGTGACAATCTTACGACAAAACTTGAGACAATTCTTTCATAAAGTTTCTCAATCCATTACCCTAACCTGGACAAGCCAGAACCAAACAGGTTTCTTAATTCTCTTGCCAAAAAAACACGAAATTGAGAATTAAGAAACTGATATGGTTGACACTTGTCAAGAGAAAATAATATCCCCTGCCTCTTTTTTTTAACTGTCAAATTCAAGAAGATCTTACTCCTTTTTATATTTTATTGCCAGGGACGGTGTCATC
>JAQIBP010000092.1 GCA_027858995.1 Deltaproteobacteria bacterium
ATCATTTTTTACAAAATCTTCTCCGATGATAAATGCCTGGGCAAGACCATCAGGTGACGGCTGGACAGCATATTCAATTGAAAGACCCCATTGAGATCCATTGCCGAGCAGATGTTTAAAATTGTCATGATCATGGGGGGTTGTGATAATCAGTATCTGTGTGATGCCTGAAAGCATCAGTGTTGACAGGGGGTAGTAGATCATGGGCTTGTCATACACCGGCATGAGCTGTTTGCTGACCGAATATGTTAACGGGTATAGTCGTGTACCGGAGCCGCCTGCTAATATTATTCCTTTACGCATGTTTGTCTGCTTTCTTCATATTATTCATTATACTCAAAGGTGTTATAGCCATTGGTCTGGCAGAGGTGGCTTTTTTTGCATCTTCACGGTTTAAATTTTTTGATTTGAAGGTCTTTTAGTACTTTAAAATGTTTATCATTTGCAGTCAAAATTGGAATGCCACAAGTTATCGCTGTTGCGCCAATAAGTGCATCTGCTAATTGCAGTGAATGGCTTAGAAAATGTTGTTCGACAAAGAACATGGCTTTGGCAGAAATATTTTCTGATATATAAAGGATTTGTGTATTCCAGATTTTCAGAGCCTGACGTAGGCTATTTAATTCTTTTTTGTTTCTCATCCCTTGAACAAGTTCCATGTAAGTTACGACTGAAATAGAAAAATTATGTAGGTTGTCAATGGCCTCTAATGCGTTTTCGTTCCCTTTTAGATACCAGATTAAGACATCTGTATCGACGATCACTTAGAATCTTCCCTTTCTTAAATTCCGGACATAATCATCAACATTTCCGACAATATCATTATTTTTCCAAATTCCAAACAAGGTAGTTTTTTTGTTCTTTTTAAGTTCATCATAGGGAATAAGTTTTGCGCAGGGTTTTCCTCGAAAAGTTATAATGACTTCTTCTCCCCTGTTCACTGTATTTAAAAGATCTTTTGAGTGAAATCGTAAATCTTTTGCTGTGGCTCTCATAATAGTCCTTTTTGATTAAGTTTATATTTTGAAGTGTAAACTTTATAACAATAGATGTCAAGATGTGGCTACTGAAAAGGCCATTATTTTAATAGAGTTAGTCATTATCTATACTAAAATACCCTCCTGTTCTTGGTGCACCCTGGAATTCAATTTTTTTAATTTTTTTCAACTGTTTTAACCAGCGCTCTAAAGTCCTTTGAGGTAAATTTAAGGCTGTTTTAATATCATTGGATCTTTTACCTGGATTTGTTTTAATAAAATTTAGCAGATCATTTACTCCGCCACTTACTCCGCCACTTACTCCGCCATATCTGGTTTCCATGGGGAAGAGTGTTACTTTGAATAAACCAGCTTCACTCTCAAACACCGGTTCTTTGGCTTGTGCCTCCTGCATGAATAGCCGAACTCGCCTGATACCTGACCCATACTTTTCAATCATTCCCGCTTCTTTGAAGATTGAGGCAATCTGTTTATTTCTTGGTGCGGAGGGATTTTTACCCGATAAAATATTTGCAGATAGTGTCTCTATGGTTTTTTTACCAAAAGAGGTCTTAAATTCAAGACGGTCGGATTCACCTTTTGCTATGAGGGCTTTAATATTAGTCATCTATAAGCCATTTCCATCAATAAATATTTTATCGGTTTTCTTCATAATTGTATGTGATGCAGAATCACCTTTTTATGAAGCACGTGATAAACAACTCTGAAATCACCAATTCTCAGCTTTCGAAAATATCTGAGATTATGGGACAGCGGTGCGCCGAATTTTTCCGGTTCACAGGCAAGCTTTTTGTCGATGGTTTTGATAATTCTTCTTGCAGCTGCAGGTCCCACGCTTTTCAGGTCCTCATCCACATCTTTGTGATAAATGATTTTCCATTTCATTTTGCATACTTCTTCATCATCTCTTTGTGAGAAATGCTTTCCCCGGGATCAAAACTTTGAATCCGTGACAGTGCAAGGGCGGTCAGGCGAAGGTCTTCTATCTCTTCCTCCATTGCCTCGTATGATTCAATGGACATCAAGATGGCCCTGGGCGCATTGTTTTTGAGGATAATAAATTTATCAGTTTCCCCGGCCGCAATTGAACTGAGTGTGGCCGCCGTATTCTTAGCAAGATTTGTTGAAGATAAATAATTTTTTATTCGCACAATAACACCTTTTTTATCAGTATGATTATACATACAATAACACTTGGGATTGCCTTCGTCAAGTGGAGTCTAATGGGGTAAACGGGGTCTGACCCCGATAAGTCCCTGTTGTTAAATTAATGTACGCAGGCTGTAATAACCCATCACCTTTTCAGGATTGTCAGGCAGTAAATTCAGATTTTCAAATTCTTTGTCATTTTTTGAATTGTGCTAAAAAGCTCAGGTATTTTTTTCTTACATGTAAAGAATATTGTTTCAGCATTAATATCAGCGTAATGGTGCGTGATAATATCCCGCATCCCCTTTGCCTTTAGCCAATCAACCTCCGGATACTGTGATAAAAGTTTTTGACCTGTAATTTTATCCAGATTTTTGAGTGATTCTCCTATGACGATCAACATCATGCAGATGGCATCCATTTTTTCCATCCCAGCAGGAGTGTTAGTAAAGTCGCCTGGTACGCTTATAACCTGAAACCGGTCGATGACCTTTTGAGCAGCTTCCTCTATCTGTCGAAGGACTTCTAAAACAAGCTCTTTATCAAGCATATACTGCCTCATTATCTATTCTTTTTTTTAAAAACGGATTCATAGTGTCCTGATATGTAACAATGTCCACTGGTCGGCAGAATATAGCCTCCAAATCATTTTTAATACCTGCAAGCATGAATAAGTCAGGTTCTGAAATACGAATAACCACATCCACATCACTGTCTTCTCCAGCCTCGCTACGAGTTACTGAGCCGAAAATTCCGATTGTGACAATATTGTATTGTTCTGCAACATCATTTTTATACTTACGAAGTATTTTGATAATGTCATTTTTGTCCATTATGTTTCCTTCAAGTCTTCAATTGACCTATACCTTTACATTACCATTTTTTATTGTATCATTTCTAAAAATATCTACAACATATTTATTCCCGCTCATTTTTTTCATAAATGACTCTCAATTATTGTTTCTTTTCCTTTGTTGTAAAAGTTTTTCAAATTTAACGAATAATTTCATCTTGCCACAGCTTTTGAAGAAAAATGCGCCATGGCATGATTTTGATACCGCTATGGACTCTTTCTTCATTTTCATTGCAGACAACAATGGCCTGTCTTGGGCTGTAGAGTTCAATAAATGATTTCATGGGCCGAAGAGCTCTTTTATCAATTGATGCGGTGCCTTTAACTTCCACAGCAACTTCACCTCTGCCAAGTATAAAGTCAACCTCCTGTCCTGATTTTGTTCTCCAGAAATTGATTTCATAATCAATTTCATGGTATGAACTATGAGCTAACATATCAAGATAGATTAAATGTTCAAAAGCATTGCCAAACAATTCTCCTTTTTCTTCTTCAATTGTCCGTTTGCTGATATTTCCTGCAACCCCGACATCAAAAAGATAGAACTTTGGAGCCTTGCTGATAACCTGACGGTCCTGCCTTTTTTTAAATGGCGTAACAAAAGTGCCCAAAAGAGTATCCACCAGAATCTGGTAATATTCTTTGACTGTTTTGGAGGTAACACCACAGTCACGGGCAATATTACTATAATTAATTAGAGAACCATGGGAATAGCCCATTGCTTCAAAAAATCTGGAAAAAGCCGGGATGTTTCTGCTCAGCCCTTCATTGAATATCTCTTCTTTAAGATAATCCTGAACATAGCTGCGCAGGGATCTTTTATAATTATGCTCTTGATAATGTGCCGGAATCAGACCATGATTCAATGCTTGAAGTAAATTCAGATTTTCCACTTCTTTTGAAACCAGTCCAAACAGTTCAAAACGCCACGCCCGGCCACCCAGCAGGTTTGCTTGACCTCGTTTAAGTTTCCTGGCAGAAGAACCACATAAAATGAAATTGATCTTTTGATTTTCGATAAGCCAGTGGACTTCGTCAAGTATCTGGGGAACTTTTTGTACCTCATCAATGATAACAGGATATTTAAAAGCCTGTTCTTTTTTGGCAAGCAGCCGTTCCCGGAGTAAAAATGGAGATCTGGTATATTCAATAAATGTGTCTGTCTGTAAAAAATCAATAAAAATGCTTTGAGGGAATTGTGCACGCAATAAAGTTGTTTTCCCTGTTTTTCTCGGACCCCATAAAAAGGCTGATTGATTAATCGGCAGATCAATTGTCAGTATTCTGTCAAATTTTTCCATTTCGGTACTTTATCCAAATTAGTTTAACTAATTTGGAACATGGTCTATTTTAGTATGATTGTCAAGTATATAATCCCCAACGACTGTTAAGCTGTTATTCATAAATGACTCTCAATAATTGTTTCTAAACGTTCAATTAGATATAAAGGAAGTGAGATTATTTGATAGTCAACATTCCTACGGTTTTTGCCAATATTGATCACTGTATTTATCTGATTAACAGATGGCAGGGATGCATCAAACCGGATGGCAAAAGGTGCCTGTTTGCTGCCCATAAACTGGTGCAGGGATTTGAGTTTTCCTGTTGCACCTGCTTTAACCTCGATGGGAATAACAGCACCGGCAATTCCAATAACAAAATCAAGTTCAGCATTAGATGAACGACCTTCCCGAAGCCAGTAAGTCAATTCGCGGTTTGGGGTATCTGCAAGCAGGGCTTGTAAATGCTGCCCGATAAACTGCTCTGCTATGGCTCCTCTATTTATCAATTGCATATCATCCATTTGTGAGACAACGCGCCAGTTTAAACCGCAAACCGCATTCATCAAACCAACGTCAAGAAAGAGTGTTTTATAAACTTTTTCTTCAATATCAGCCTGAAGCGGCAGTCCGGAACAATGGCTGTGGGTGACTTTACCAATGATACGGGCCATGGAGAGCAGCTCAAGATCCTTTTTTATTGTTACGCTTTGATCCTGGGACGAAATATTACTGTATTTAATTTTCTTTCCCACGTTTCTAACAGCAAAATTAAACACATTGCGCATTCTGTGCAAATTCCTTGATCCTGCATATTTGGGAAAATCTTCAAGATAGGTTTCTATAATGGAATTATGTATAGTACTTACTTTTTTATAACTGCGGCTGTCTGCAAAAACAGCTACTGCTTCAGGCATTCCGCCAATATAACAGTAAGAACGCATCAGGCTCATTAAACGGTTATGCACAACTTCCCCGATATTTTGACCAGGCTCGTAGTTCATTATAAAAGAGTTGAGCTTTTCTTCACCAATTCCACTTAAGAATTCAGTAAAAGTCATGGGCCCCATGTGTAAATACTGTATCCTTCCTACGGGCATGGAAAAAGAGTGATCAGATAATACAAACTCCAACAGGGAACCTGCGCTTACAAGCGGAAGGGTTGGCTTATCCTCATAAAAATAGCGCAGCGCCGGAACCGCCTCGGGAACCGCCTGGATCTCATCAAGGAATAAAATAGTATCATTATTGATATCATTCATATTTGGCAGGAATTCAATCTGCTGGATAATTTGATCAGGGTCTTTACCGGCAAATATTTGTGACAATTCAGGATATCGCTCCAAATTTACATTCAGCAAATTTTTTTTATACTGCCCGGCAAACAACTCTACTAATGTTGATTTGCCAACCTGGCGGGCTCCTCGAATGATAAGGGGTTTACGATTGCTGTCGTACAGCCAGTCGTGAAGAAATTGTAATTGTTGTCTATGCATTCTTTTGAATCACACCCTTAATTGATGTTTTCTGTTTTGTATCCGTATTTTATTGATATCATATAACAGGGTGTTTTACAAACATTCATTATTATTTTATGGGTGTGTTTTAATAATTATATTATTGTTTTATGGGTTGTTTCCACCACAATCTAAAGCACTTGCAGCAACAATGCTATCCCAAAAAGAGAAAGAATGCTTCTCACGGATTTGTGATGCTTTTGAAAGGATGCTCCTGGACAGTTCAAGTATTGTAAATTTTCTAAAAAGGGAAGTGATCAATTTTTGAATATCACTTTCGGAAAAATACAAAAGCATCTTATACTTTCTTAGTCTGCAACAGTAAAATTTTTGGGTAAATTTTCTGGACTCATGCATGCTGTTTTTATCTGCTAGATATAAAAGTATCAAGGGAATAATCCAGGCATCCATTCTCCTGTTAGACGGGCTGAAAAATTCAGGTATAGAGGCGCCCGGGAACTTTTAGAAACCAAAGCACCTGATGCCATTAGTTCTGCAACAA
>JAQIBP010000094.1 GCA_027858995.1 Deltaproteobacteria bacterium
TTGTTGCAGAACTAATGGCATCAGGTGCTTTGGTTTCTAAAAGTTCCCGGGCGCCTCTATACCTGAATTTTTCAGCCCGTCTAACAGGAGAATGGATGCCTGGATTATTCCCTTGATACGTTTAACATTAACAATAAAAGAATAAGGACTTATCGGGGTCAGACCCCGTATTAGACTCACTTCCTTTATATCTAATTGAACGTTTAGAAACAGTTGTTGACAGCCATTTATGAATAACAGCTTAACAGTTATACTAAAACAGATAAATTTCTGGCCGGACTTATTTGACAACAATCTTACAACCGTGTATTTTAATGTGTATAAGGAGGTGTATTATGAGAACAAATGTTGTGCTTGATGATACTCTTGTGCAGGAAGCTTTGACATTAAGCGGTATCAAGACTAAAAAGGATGTGATTTCCATGGCATTACATGAATTTGTAAATACACGAAAACGGCTTAATTTACTTAAACTTGCCGGCAAAATAAATTTTCGGGATGACTATAACTATAAAAATTGCCGGGAAGGCAAATGATCCTTGTTGATACATCAGTCCTATATCAGAAAATATTTCTGCCAAAACCATGTTCTTTGTCGAACAACATTTTCTAAGTCATTCACTGCAATTAACAGATGCAATTATTGGCGCAACAGCTATAACTTGTGGCATTCCAATTTTGAGTAGGATGAATAAAAGAGTTGAAATTTCCTCCAACTAATATATAACACTAGTATTCAAAGAAATTAAAGGAGACGATCCCATGGAGGTAATTGAATTTAAAACAAGAATCAAAAATGGTAAGATACGAATACCTGAAAAATTCAAAAAAAAAATACACAGTACGGTTAAAGTCATTCTAATCTCTGATCAAGATATCAAGAGAGACGATATTATAGACAAACTGTTAGCAAATCCTGTGGAAGTGGAAAACTTCAATCCCTTTTTGAGAAATGAAATTTATGAAAGAATTTAAAGTCCAATCAGATTCAATATATTTCATAGATACTAACATATGGCTATATTCATTTATCCAATCCCAGCATACCAAAAAAACAAAAATTGCCGGGGCTATTATCCAGGAGTGTGATATTGTTATCAGCACACAAATTGTCAATGAGATGTGTGTTAATTTAATAAAAAAGGCCCATTTTTCCGAAAGTGATATTCAAAAATTGATCACTTCCCTTTTTAGAAAATTTACAATACTAGAACTGTCCAGGAGCATCCTTTCAAAAGCATCACAAATCCGTGAGAAGCATTCTTTCTCTTTTTGGGATAGCATTGTTGCTGCAAGTGCTTTAGATTGTGATGCAGACTTTTTAATTTCAGAGGACATGCAAAACAATTTTAATTTAGAGAGTAAACTTACAATTGTGAATCCATTTTCCTCAAATCAATCATAAACGAAACAAATCTACGTCATATACAATTATAAAACAAACAGATTGCCTCTATCTTCAAAGAAGCGGGAATGATTGAAAAGTATGAATCAGGTATCAGGCGAGTTCGGCAATTCATGCGGGAGGCACAAGCCAAAGAACCGGTATTTGAGAGTGAGGCTGGCTTATTCAAAGTAACACTCTTCCCCATGGAAACCAGATATGGCGGAGTAAGTGGCGGAGTAAGTGGCGGAGTAGGTGGCGGAGTAAGTGACCTGCTAAATTTTATTAAAACAAATCCAGGTAAAAGATCCAATGATATTAAAACAGCCTTAAATTTACCTCAAAGGACTTTAGAGCGCTGGTTAAAACAGATGAGTCATACAAAACCCTCCTGTAAATATTTATCTTTGGATTCATCTAAGAAGATGATATAATATAAGATATATTTTAGATTTCAAAAGGTTAGCATGTTTGATAAAGAGGAGCACCTATGCAAAATGTGGTAAATAAAAATAGTATATTTTCTGAAATACGAAGGTTGAATGTAATCGAAAGACTCAACATTATCACTGATATCTGGGATGAAATAAAAGAATCTCAGGAGCTGACATCTGTCTCAGAAGAGGATAAAAAAATTCTTTTGGGTAGATTGGCAAATTATAGAGCGAATCCAGAATCTGCTACAGATTGGACAAATTTAAAACAAAATCAAAATGGTAATATACGAATAGAGGGGGTTGAATGAAAACTGAGCAAATAAAAAAAGAAATCAATAGTTGGGGATTATCTGAAAAACTTCTGCTTGTTGAAGATATATGGGACTCTATTGCCTTCAGTAATTCTGTAATTCCCATGCCAATGCGGCAAAAGCAAGAGCTTGATAAAAGGTATGATGAATATAAAAAAGACAAACTTGAACTTCGTGACTGGGAAGATGTTCATAGAGAATTACGGCAAAAATACAAATGAGACTACGCTACACACACAGAGCCTTGAATGATGTTGAATCATCATTTATACTAAAACAGATCACTCTCCAAATCAGTTAAACTAATTCAGATAAAATACTTAGAGATAAAATTTAAAATTATGGCAACAATAGATAAGCATTTCATTGAATTATTTGATGCACACAAAGAGGAAATTAAAAAAAGATTCTCTGTGCAGTACCTGGCAGTTTTTGGATCAGTATTAAAAGGTACTGCAACTCCTGACAGTGATATTGATATCCTGGTTCGATATCAAAAATCTCCCGGTCTTTTTGGTTTTCTTGATTTAAAACAACACATAGAATCCATAGTGAATCGACCTGTTGACTTAGTGACTGAAAATGCATTAAAAAAACAACTCCGGGATAAAATTATCAAGGAGGCTGTGCATGTCACATAGAGCCTGGAAATTTCGTTTGGAAGATATTGCCGAAGCATTAGACAGAATCTTTGAATACACACTGGGCTTAGATTATGATCACTGGTTGAAAGACCAGAAAACGATCGATGCTGTTGTCAGAAACCTTGAAATAATAGGCGAAGCGGCTGCTAACACACCTGAAAACATTCAAGAACAATTTTCCGATGTCCCCTGGTATAAAATGAAAGGTATGCGAAATATTCTTATTCATGAATATTTTGGCCTTGATAATGAAGTTTTGTGGAAAACTGTTCAAGAAGATTTACCTTTATTAAAAAGAAAAATACAGAAACTTATTTGAATCATGATGTTCGACACTTTTCCCAATAACTTACATGCAAAATATGGTAAATAAAAATAGTATATTTTCTGAAATACGAAAGTTGAATGTAATCGAAAGACTCAACATTATCACTGATATATGGGATGAAATAAAAGAATCTCAGGAGCTGACATCTGTCTCAGAAGAGGATAAAAAAATTCTTTTGGGTAGATTGGCAAATTATAGAACAAATCCAGAATCTGCTACAGATTGGACAACTTTGAAACAAGATATATATGACAGATATCCTGACCAAAATTAAGTTTGCCAAAGAAGCAGCAGATGAGTTGCGGGAATCTGTTGAATGGTATGAGTTAAGCACAGACCATGTTAAAGAGACTTAATCAATGAAGAACCTTCTTATAACAGGCGGTGCCGGATTTATAGGCACAAATTTTGTTTACTATTGGCTTAATAAATATCCTGAAGACCACATCATCATTCTCGATGCACTAACCTATGCTGGTAATAGAGACAATCTTATCAAGGCTGAAAAAAACCCTGAATTTAATTTTGTCCATGGTAATATTCTGGATCAACCCCTTGTTGAATCGCTGCTTATAAACAACAGAATTGATACCATAGTGCATTTTGCCGCTGAGTCCCACGTAGACAGATCCATCCATGGCCCTGATGAATTTATCAACACCAATATTGTAGGAACCCACACCCTGCTCAAAGCTGCAAAAAAAATCTGGCTTGATGAAAAAACCCAAGAACATCGTTTTCATCACATTTCAACCGATGAAGTATATGGATCTTTAAAACCAGAAGATCCACCCTTTACCGAAACAACCCCCTATGCGCCGAATTCACCCTATGCAGCCAGTAAAGCTGCCTCAGATCATCTGGTTCGGGCCTATCACAAAACTTACGGGTTACAGGTAACCATCAGCAATTGTTCCAACAATTACGGCCCATACCAGTTTCCTGAAAAGCTGATTCCACTGATAATTGCAAATATTCTTGATGGCAAGCTTCTTCCCATCTATGGCGATGGCATGCAGATCCGTGACTGGCTCTATGTGAATGACCATAACCTGGGTGTTGATCTGATTCTTAAAAAAGGCAACATCGGAGAAACATACAATATTGGTGGGAATAACGAATGGACAAACATTGATATTGTCAAACTGATATGTGATTTAATCCATAAAGAATTTTTACAAGACAGAGAACTGGTTGAAAAATTTCCAAATTGTCCTTCACAACAAGGCAATCATCCTGAAACCCTGATCACCCATATCACGGACAGGAAAGGCCATGACCGACGTTATGCTATTGATGCACAAAAAATAATCTCCGACTTAAAATATAAGCCAAACGAATCTTTTGAAACCGGAATGAGAAGAACACTGAAATGGTTTCTGAAAAATGAAATTAAACATCCTGAAAATTGACATATTTTTGACATAATCAATTAAAATTATTGAGAGTTATGCAAAACTCCCCCCATAATCAACTAAGTTGCAAATAAAATTTATGAAATGTATAATATCTTTAAACATATTAACTAAAATTTAAATAATGAAACAGGGAGCCATAGCGTATGAAAGCAGTAGAATATACAACTAATATATCAGAAAATGGTGTGCTTCCACTCCCAAAAGAAATTTTACAAGAACTGAATGTCACGAAGAATTCAAAGATTAAGGTTGTGTTATTATACGAGGATGAACCAGGGAAAAAAGATTTGGCACGATTTTGTGGGAAGTGGCAGGATGAAAGAGATGCGCATACAATCATAAAGGAAATTTATGCAGATCGGGATAAAAATACTCGATCAGAAATGACTGAACTATGAATTATCTACTTGATACAGATATCATTATATACTGGCTGAATGATACCTTTTCAAATATACGGAATAAAATAAATAAAATAGCCAATGATAAAATTCATATATCTTCTATTACAATTGCTGAACTCTATTTTGGTGCTTATTATTCATCACAAGTAATTCAAAATATAAACCTTATAAATGAATTCACTTCGGAGCTCAACATATTATATTTAGATGTTGAATGTGGTAAAATTTTTGGTAAAATCAAGGCTGACTTAAAGAGAAAAGGTAAAATCATCAATGATTCTGATCTGTTTATAGCATCGATTGCTATAAAAAATGAGATGCAGTTTGTAACTAACAATGATAAACATTTTGGAAGAATAGATGATCTTAAGATAGAAAACTGGATATGAAAATTCAGTACTCATTCATGTTAATAAACCGAACCTAATACACAAAAGTCATATTATTATATGAAAGCCAAATCAAAAAATTTAAACCTTGAACAGGATACCAGTCAATTGCAGGGTTAATCTTATTTAAGAAAAATTGGCCCTCAATTGATAAAGGCAACAAACATGCGTAAAGGAATAATATTAGCTGGCGGTTCCGGTACACGACTATACCCATTAACCTATTCAGTCAGTAAACAGCTCATGCCGGTGTATGACAAGCCCATGATTTATTATCCCCTGTCAACACTGATGCTTTCAGGTATCACACAGATACTGATTATCACGACTCCCCATGATCACGACAATTTTAAACACCTGCTTGGTAATGGATCTCAATGGGGTCTTTCAATTGAATATGCTGTCCAGCCATCACCTGATGGTCTTGCCCAGGCATTTATCATCGGAGAAGATTTTGTAAAAAATGATCCGGTCACACTGGTTCTTGGTGATAATATCTTCTACGGAGAAGGCTTATCAATCCGTCTCCAGGCAATTGCAAAAAAAGACAAAGGTGCGACCATATTTGGATATTATGTCAAAGATCCACAACGGTATGGGGTTGTAAGCTTTGACAGCAACGGCCATGTAACAGATATCCATGAAAAACCGGAAAATCCAAAATCGAATTATGCTGTCACAGGGCTTTACTTTTATGATAATAATGTGATCCAGATTGCAAAAGATATCAAACCCTCTACCCGTGGAGAACTTGAGATAACAGATGTCAACAGCACATATCTGACACAGGGCAATTTAGATGTAGAGCTCTTCAGCCGAGGTACTGCCTGGTTGGATACGGGAACACACGAATCTCTCTTAGATGCCTCAACATTCATTAAAGTTGTGTCAGACCGCCAGGGATTAAAAATAGCCTGCCCTGAGGAAATTGCATTCAGAATGCAACTGATTAATGCAGATCAGCTGGAAAAACTGGCAGGCCCCATGAAGAAAAATGGCTATGGACAATATTTATTAGATCTTCTTACAACCTGATACCCATAAATTCATCAAATATTAAATGAAATATACCCAATTAGACATACCCGATATTATCCTGATCGAACCACAGATTTTTGGAGAC
>JAQIBP010000113.1 GCA_027858995.1 Deltaproteobacteria bacterium
CCAGAGTCGAAATTTCCATTCTCGGCAAGCGCTGTCCTGCCCAGGTCGTTCCAATATCGTATTATGATCCTGAAAATAAGCGGCTTAAAGGGTAACTTGCATCAACCATCAATGAAATGTTTTATAACTGCAAACGTCGCCATAGTTTTTTGGATAATTTGAGTCCAAAAAACTATGAAAAATTATGGGAGATGCAAAAAGCCGCTTAAGAAATTTGTCCTTTTTGACTTGACCACATCAGGTTGTCAAAATATCCTAAAACATAAATAATAAGCTTAAAATGTGATGTTCACATTCCATCATTCATATTGAATTGTAAAAAAACTTGTATTATAAAAGGAACTTTATTAACCTCTCTGAAAATTATTCAAAACAGGAGAAAGTATGGATAGAATAAGACCATTCGTCGGGATAGGATTACTGCTGATTTCAGGTTTAGCATTTTCAGTGTGTATCCTTATGGCTATGATGGCTCTTAAAAACGGCATTGATTTGAACACCTCAAATGTTGCACGCTACTTTGTTGCGGCAATGATGCTTTTTATTTACCATAAAATTAATAAACAATCCGTAATTACTCCTAAAAAAGAACTTTTTACTTCCCTTGCATTAGGTATAACAGTTTTCATGATGGGGATCGGATATCTTGGTGCCACCCGATACATACCAGTCAGTCTGGCAGTACTTATTTTTTACACCGGCCCTTTTTTCGTTTTTATCATTGCAAGATTCACGGAAAAAGAACCCTTTACCATAATCCGCCTGATTGCCTTTATTATGGCATCTTCGGGTTTATATCTTGCCATGGGGATTCAAACACTAAGCGGTCTTCCCTTCACAGGGATTTTCTTTGCATTCCTTGCTGCAATCGGTATGGCATTGTTTATCATCATCAGCAACCTGTTAATCCGCACTGCTGATCCGCAAACAGTAAATCTACATGCTCTCTCAAGCGGCACCCTGCTGTTTTTCTGTTTTTATCTTTTATCTAACGATGCTGTAAATCAATTGACACAGACTGGTTTATTATACTTAACCGCTTCGGGTATGTCTCTTGGTGTTGCGTATATTACATTTTATGCCGGCCTGAAAATCATTGGTTCTGTCAAAGCCTCAATGCTGCTGAATATAGAGCCGATATTTACCATAGCCTTATCTGTGGCCATATTTGGTGAACAGATCTCCTTCATCCGGTATTTTGGTGCTGGATTAGTGATTACGGGTATTTTTCTTATCAACTATAAATACAAATCAAACCCACAAGACCCATAAGAAATTGATTTAAACCTGACAGCGGTTTAAATCATTTTTCCCTTGACGCGGGGCTGCTGAAATATAAAAATCTTTTAAAGATTGAAAATAACCGCCATTGATGGCGAGGAACGCAAAAAGGTTAAGCCTGTGATCTGCTATTCTGTTAATACCCTTCCCTTACCGGATATGGTGATGTATGGAGCAGCCAGAAATAAATCTGGTACTGTAAGATGAGGTGATAGTACCGCCAAGGGATGGTCATCACCTGAACGTTCAAGATATTCACAGAGCCACGGCCGTTAAATAATCAGTTCGGTTAACTGTTTAACAAGCGTCCAAAACCTTTACATTTCGGAGATCTGCCTGCAAGTGTCATGGCATGCCAAAACATTGCCTGGTTGCTGCATACGATTGGGATATCAAAGATAGATTCAAGTTTTTCAAGATGATTTAAAATCCTTAAATTTGTGCAGGACATGAAAAGCACATCAGTTTTTGCATGGCTGAGGATTTGTTCAGCATCCTTTACCATTGAATCAAAAGAAACGGTTGAAATGTCGGTATCGTTATTTATTCGTAGGGCACCAATTGCCGGGACATCAAACCCTTTGTCAAGCAGTTCCCGGTAAAGGGGATAGTTTACTTCTGTTGGATAGGGCGAAAAAATAGATATTTTTTCAGCATTTAACTGCTTAAAGGCTGCTTTTGCTGCCACCCATGGATTGGTCGCGGGTATGCCTGGGTGGTTGGCTGTCAATAATTTTTCTACTCTTTGGCTGCCGATAATCATTGAGGCGGAAGTACATCCAAATGCCATGACATCCATTGGAAGACCGACAGCAATCAGTCGGGCGGCTTGGGTTATCCCCTGGGCGATTTCATTGAGAGCTTTTTGGGTCATGACACCGGAATAAAAGACCCTGTTGCTGAAAATCAAGGCTGATGTTCCAGTGAGCTTTGTCCAGTCCGCTTCAAGAGAGTTGTCAGTAGATAATTGCACCAGCCCGATGTGCACCTTGTCGGGACGTGGATCCTTTGAATGCTCAAGCGGGATCTCCATTGCTTCATACGCCTGTTCTGTGATCATTGGTTTTATTCCTTTTTATTCAATAATAACGAGTTCCGGGGAACAGCGGACAGACAGATATTCTGCCCCGGCTTCAGTAATAACGATATTTTCCTCATGAACCATAAACTTTCCAGGGGCATACATCATTCCGGGTTCCAGGGTGATCACCATGCCTGGAACCAGCTGAGTGTTATCAAATGGTGTGATGGAAGGCCATTCAGTGAGCTGCATTCCAAGTCCATGACCTAAACGGCCAACATCATTTCCAAGGGCTCCTGCAGCTTCCATGACAGACCACATGGCAGTGTATATATCAGTAGTGGTTGCTCCGGGTCTGGCAGTTTTAAATCCAGCATCAGTTGCCTCATACACAGATTTATAAGCCTTTAGAGTAGTATCGCTGGGACGGCCAAAAGCAAAATTCCTATCAAAATCTGAAAAATAACCATCATAAACAGCACCAACATCAATAATTAATACATCTCCATTATTCAACCGACGGTCTGTGGGTCCCATGATGATGCTGTTGTATCCGTTCAGCCCGGATCCTGATATGAGATACTTGATGATGTCTGCTCCTGCCTCCAGCATGTCAATACGCATCTGTTTGCAAATATCCTGTTCTGTCTGACCAGTTCTGGCATGGTTTGGGATATTTGCAAATCCTATATTTGCTGTTTTGCAGGCTTGTCGGATTTTTTCAATTTCAGCTTCTGATTTTACTGAGCGAAGGCAGTGGATCTCGGTGGCAATGTCAATAAACTCTATGTGAGTCAATCTGGAAGAGAGTTCAATAAAATTATTAAACGGCATCCGAAGATGGGATTCAACGCCTAATGTTGCCCCAATGCGGCCATATTTACGTGAAAGGTTTTTCAATATTTCAGCAACAATAGAGATACCGTCGTCGGACGGAGTAGGGGATGTCCAGGTATGGATGTCATCAATCCAGGTGGCTGCCATACCGCTTGCACCGATTTCCGGGATAACTGCAATTGGCTTACCCGTAGCAGGGACTATGAGGAACCATGGCCGGGTTGGGCTTTCCCAAAATTGTGTAAAAAAACCTGAAAAATACCTTACATTGGGTTCAGTAGTCAAAAAAACAGCATCCAGCTTCTGTTCAGCCATCATTTTCTGAGCTTTCAGTGTTCGTTTTTCAAATTCAGATTTTTCAAATCCTCGTTCTAAAAAACCCATTTACAATACTCCTTCTATTACTTATTATGCGTATAAAAAAATGTTGACATAGAATTTTATCGCTGGCGTACCAGTAACATGTTAATGATATGTCTACAAGTATTTATTGCATGGATAAAATCTTGAATAGCCTGATAACCAGAGGGACAACAGGTATAATAACAGCAGACAAATCATGTTTAAAACCAGAATATTATGAAAAGCAGCAATTATGATGTTATTATTATTGGCGGTGGAATCATGGGAACCTCTACTGCATATAATCTAATTGCTGAAGACCCATCTTTAAGGGTTATTGTCATTGAACGTGATTTAAGTTATGAAAAATCATCCACTGCACTCTCCATGGTCAATGCCAGGATACAATTCAGTTTAAAGGAGAATGTACTCATTTCACAATATGCATTTGATGTGCTGGAGAATTTTGAAGAAAAAATGGTTGTTGATGGTAAAAAACCAGCCATCTTTTATCGCAGAGAGGGTAATCTTTTTTTATACCATGAGAAAAGCCTGCCTGCGGCAAGAAGAGCATTTGAGATGCAAAATGAGTTGGGCTGTGCCATTGAATGGTGGTCTTTGAAAAAAATCAAGGATCGATATCCCATTTATGAAAATCTTGATGAGATAGCAGGTGCAAGTTTCGGTCCTGAGGATGGTCATTTTGATGCATACTCTGTTCTAATGGGATACAGGGCAAAGGCTAAATCCATGGGTGTGGAATTCGTTCAAGATGATGTGGTTGAATTGATTACCAGTGAAGGAGCAATCAGTGGTATAAAAACAGCTTTCAATGAAATATATTCTTCCTCCCATGTGGTGAACTGCACTGGAGCATGGGCAAATCTAATTCTTAAAACCGTGGGAATCAAACTTCCAATGGAACCGGTTAAGCGTCAGGTGTTTGCTGTAAAACATAAAGTCAGGCTTGATTATCCTCTGCCGTTGACAATTCTACCATCGAGTTTCTATTTTAGAACAGAAACAGGAGGGCTTCTATTGCTGGGTAAATCCATGGAAGAGGACCCAGTAGGATTTGATTTTACCTGGGAGGATGAACGCTTTGAATACTTATGGGGTGAGTTGTATGAGTTTGCACCGGTTTTTGAGGCTTTAAAGCTTGTGAAAGGATGGGCAGGACTCTATGCTGTGAATATAATGGATGCTAATGCTATCCTGGGAGAGTGGCCTGAAATCAAAGGACTTTATCTTGCCAATGGTTTTTCCGGACATGGTCTGCAGCAGGGACCGGCAGTGGGAAGATATATAACAGAGTTAATAATCGGAAAATCTCCAGCTCTTGATCTCTCTGTTTTTAGCCCATTAAGAATTTTTGAGAAAACACCCATAAAAGAGGATGGTATTGTTTAAGCAAAAAAGATCACCTTTTTCTATTTCGGTGCCATTCCCCGCATTCGCTCGTTTCTACGGCGCAGCAGTTCCATTGCAGTAAGCATTAAAATAGAGAGTATAGTCAGTATTGTTGCCACTGCAAGAATAGTGGGACTGATCTGTTCACGGATACCAGAGAACATCTGCCATGGTATAGTGCGCTGCCTGTAGCTGCCCACAAAAAGAATAACAACAACTTCATCAAACGAGGTGACAAAAGCAAAGAGAGCACCGGAAATTACCCCCGGGGTAATCAGAGGTACTGTAATCTTAAAGAAAGTGCGTGTCGGAGAAGCACCCAGAGTAGCAGCAGAGCGGGTAAGGGAACGGTCAAAACCCACCAGGGTAGCCGTTACTGTAATCAGAACAAATGGTGTGGCCAAAGCAGCATGTGCCAGAATGACTCCTATAAAGGTTCCCTGCAGACCAATCCTGGAATAAAAAAAGAACATACCGGCTGCAGAAATAATCAATGGAACAACCATGGGTGATATTAAAATCCCCATGATGGTTGTTTTAAAGGGAAAATTAGGCCGGCTGAGCCCCAAAGCTGCAAGAGTACCGAGAAATGTCGAAATGATAGTTGAAAATATGGCAATAATAAAGCTGTTTTTTATGGCTCCCTGCCAGTTCAGGCTGTTTAAAAATTCAATATACCAGCGCAGTGAATAGCCCTCCGGGTCAAATGAGAGCATTTTCTCTGTAAATGAGAAGTAAGGAATGGCATTGAATGAGAGTGGAACTATGACCAGGATGGGAAAAATCAAAAATAGAAAGATCAGTCCACAGATTGCAAGATAGGTATAGTGCCAGATGTATCCGCCGGTTGTTGTATATGGTGGTAGTTTAGCCATTTTTTTAACCCAGTTTCATATTGTCAATGCCAACGATTTTATCGTAAAGAATATAGAGTGCCAGCACAAGCATTAAAAGCAATGTGCCAAGGGCAGCCCCTAATCCCCAGTTAAGGGATCCCTGAATATGATAGGCAATCATATTACTGATAAATGTTCCAGATACTCCACCCACAAGTTCAGGCGTGATATAGTAACCAATCGCCAGAATAAATACAAGAATGCCTCCGGCACCTATACCGGGAATTGAATTTGGCAGATAGATACGCCTGAATGCAGTAAAACGTGTAGCACCAAGAGAACGTGCTGCACGCATGTAGCTTACCGGAATTGTTTTCATTACACTGAAAAGCGGCAGCACCATGAAAGGCAGCAGAATATGGGTCATTGCCAGTATAGTACCAGTCTTATTGTGAATCATAACAATGCGGTGGTCATTGGAGATTATACCAATTGCCACCATGAGATCATTTATAACTCCCTCCTTTTGCAATAAGGCAATCCATGCGGTGGTGCGCACCAGCAGAGATGTCCAGAAAGGCAGCAGAACGAGAATCATCAGCATATTACTGATTTTGGTAGGAAGTGTAGCAAGAAGATAAGAAATAGGATAACCCAGAAGAACTGTCATAAACGTGATCAGCAGACTAAGGGTCATGGTACGTACAAACAGCTTGATATAAATCTGTTTATATTCAGGTTTGGGACCAATGGTACCATCATCATTGCTCTGACGATCAATGGCAGAAAGAAAATGTGAATTGGTAAAGCTACCTCTTTCACGCTTAATTAACCGCCATAGATTTATATCTCCCCAGCGCTTATCAATTTTGATCATTGCGGCTTTATAAGAATCAGGCTGCTCTATACGTTTGATTGTGCGCGCACTTTTGCGAAACAGACTTGACATGCCTGAACGTTCAAAATTCAACCGGCGGCCAAGACGCAGGATGGTTTTTGCTTCAGCACCCTCCTTGATATCCTCTACCATGGCGCGGTAAATATCTTCTCCGGGCAGTTCCTGCCCGTTTTCATCCCAGCCGGAAAAGAGTGGAATTGTTCGCGGAAGCAGTTCACCTACAATTTTATTATCCACACTGCGCAACAGCATATCAGTGATCGGCATAAGAAAGGTGAGCAGAATAAATAAAAAAAGCGGGGTCACCAGCAGTAGAGATGTGATCATTTTTTTCCGCATGGCGCGTTTCAGACTGATTTTCAGTGGTACACCGTCTGCTGTGGTCAGAACTTCCTGGGTTGTAACTTGATCTGTCATTTTGCCTTTATATAAATCCTTGCATTTACTAAAATTCAATCAGTTAATAATCGGGGTCTGGTTCAATACCGACCCCGATTATTAAAGTTTTCTATTTATGGTTAACTTTGTTATCTAGCAAGCCATGCATTAAATCGTTCTGTTAACTCAACCTGATTATCTGCCCACCACATGTGATCCTTAACCACGATTCTTTTTGAATTGGCTGGAGCTGTAGGCATATGTGGTTTCATGTCAATGCCAAGCTCGGCATGTTTACCGACCATAGGAGCTGATGATTTACGCGCAGGCCCGTATGAGATATATTTGGCCTGATCTGCAAGGCGCTGGGTATCAGTGGCAAATTTCAAATATTTCAAAGCCTCATCTTTATTGGGGGCACCCTTTGGGATTACAAATCCATCCAGATCAAAGATCTGAGCGTCCCACAGCATGGCAATGGGTTGTTTTTCCACGGCAATGGCCTGAAAGAGACGGCCGTTATAGGTTGATCCTATGACAACTTCACCATCGGCAAGAAGCTGAGGAGTTTGTGCACCTTTGCTCCACCAGACTACACTGTCTTTAATGGTATCCAGTTTTTTAAAAGCCCTGTCCACACCTTCCGGAGTTGACAATACATCATAAACTTTTGTCACATCAACACCATCAGCTACGAGTGCCCACTCCAGGTTATCAATGGCTGATTTTTGCAGGGCGCGCTTACCCGGAAATTTTTTAAGATTAAATACATCTGCAATAGTTGTGGGCGGAGTAGCAAATTTATCTGTACGATACCCAAACGTTGTGGAGTAAACAATCGTGGGAACATAGCAGGGGCAGACAATCAGATCGCCAAAATCTTTTGATGCCGGAGTGCCGTCTGGTGCTGCTGCCAAATCCACATCATGATTAATCTCTTCAATGAGTCCTTCATCACAAAGTGCAATTGCATCTGCAGCAAGTGAATCCAGAATATCCCAGGTTACATTGCCAGCTTCAACCTGCGCCCGCAGTTTGGCAGCTCCTGTCCCTGCAGAGTCATCGTTGATAATTTTGATGTCGGGGTGCAGTTTCATATAGGGTTCATGGTATGCTTTCTGCTGACTCATTGTGTAGGCGCCACCCCATGATACAATGACCATTTCAGTTTCTGCCAGAGCAATACCTCCTGTAAAAGCGACAAGCATGATAGCTATTAACATCTGTTTCATTACTTTGTTCATAAAATCTTCTCCTTTTTTTGTTCTGTTTTAGTTTTATATCTTTTACTTTTGCCTATGGCTTTAGTCAGATGGATCCAGAGCCCTGCAGTCCTCTATTTCCCAACCCACTCTAACCACATCTCCTCTTTTAAGAGTTGCATGAGTGGCAGAGTTGGCAATTTTAATGACAAAATCATTGTGCCCGCAGACATCAACACGGGTACGGATATGATCGCCGAGATATATGAGCTCTTTTACAAAGGCATCGAATATATTGGGCAGGCTGCCCTCGGGCGGTTGAATTACTACCCGCTCCGGTCTCAGTGAAAGCGTTGCACGCTTACCAACCCCTGCAATATTCACACTCTTGGCATGAACCAGACCGCCGCCATCAACCTCAACCTGGCAGCTGACATCGTTTGCCTCCACTATTTTACCGAGAAAGCGGTTGTTTTCTCCTATAAACTGGGCCACAAAAGCGTTTTCCGGCTTTTCATAGAGGATATCCGGTGCAGCCAACTGCTGGATAATACCATCATCAAATACTGCAATGCGGTTGGACATGGTGAGGGCTTCACTCTGATCATGGGTTACATAGATTACTGTTACCCCGAGTTGTTCATGAATATGCTTAATTTCAAACTGCATCTGCTCACGCAGATTTTTATCAAGGGCACCAAGGGGCTCATCCATTAAAACCAGTTCAGGATCAAATACCAGTGCCCGGGCCACGGCCACCCTTTGCTGCTGACCGCCTGAAAGCTGCATGGGACGTCTGTGCTCGAATTCGGATAGCTGAACCATATCCAGTGCCTTTTTGATCCGCTGCTTGCGTTCATTCTTTCTCATCTTGCGAACTTCCAGAGGAAAAGCAAGATTCTCACCCACGGTCATATGCGGGAAAAGAGCATAGTTTTGGAAAACCATGCCGATCTGCCGTTTGTGCGGGGGGACATTGTTGATGGGCTGATCGTTGAGAAAAATTTCACCATGGGTGGCAGGTTCAAAACCGGCAAGCATCATCAGACAAGTTGTTTTACCGGATCCGGAAGGGCCCAGCATGGTAAGAAATTCGCCGCGGGCTACATCCATATTGAGATCTTTGATGACAAGAGTCTCACCATCGTAGCTCTTCTGAATGTTTGTAAAACGAACAAGCGAATCATTATTCTCGGGCATAATATTCCTTTTTTTATTTTCCAATTATATTTATACTACTCAGTAGTATATACCCTAACAATCAAATTTTATTTTTTCAATCATTTTTTTTATTTGATATTTTTATCCAATTGTATCGATATGTCAATAATTTTGTTTAAACTTTGCTATTCACAAATACCAAATCCAAATTTATAGGGATCATTTTCATCTGCAACAAATTGCTGAAATCCTGTGATAAATGCATTCCCGGATATTTCAGGAATAATAGTCGATTTTCCGTTCACAAAGGTTTCCTTGATAATTTTACCTCTGAATTCTGTCCCGAAAACACTTTGATAAATATATGGCTCTCCAATTTTCAGATGACCTTGATGGTGGAGCAGAGCCATCTTTGCACTGGTGCCGGTACCGCATGGGGAGCGGTCAATCTGTCCTTGACCAAATACCACAATATTGCGGGGCGGCAAACTGTTTTCATAGATTTCCACAAGATTTACCTTGCCTGGCGCCTTAGTCCCTGGATCTATCACATTAAAATTCTTATTTACTTTATCCCTTATCTCCAGTCCAAGTTTTTTGAATGACGTTATATTTGAAGGTTTGACCTCAAGATTTAATAGATCAGCATTCACAAGGGCAAAATAGTTCCCTCCATACGCAATATCAACATTGATTGGCCCGATAGAATCCAGAACAATTTCACTGGACTGTTCAAAAAATGACTCCCGGTTGCGAATGGTTATTTCTGAAATCCTGCCATCTGTTATTTGTGCCCTGGCATGAATCACTCCTGCCGGGGTATCAAGGGCAAGAGATTTACTGTTAACTTTTTTATCAAACGGAATCATTCCGGTTTCAAGGAGAACTAGTACAGTTCCCATGCTTCCATGACCACACATGTCAAGATATCCTTTAGTATCCATAAAAATAACGCCAGCATCTGCCTCAGCTGAGACAGGCTCTGTTATAATTGCACCAAACATATCCTGATGTCCCCGCGGTTCCAACATCAACATTTTCCTAATATTATCCCGGTTTTTGGAAACCCATATTTTTTTATCCTGCATACTTGCTCCTGGTATATGGCCGATTCCACTGGTTACAACACGTGTAGCTTCACCCATAGTATGGGAATCCACTGCATTAATAATATGGGAAAAATTCATTTATCACTCTCCTTTTCAATGGCAAATTGAAATTTAACCTGTCTATTCCTATATAGCTTATCCAAAAATCCTGTCATTAGCTTCTTCCTTGGTCAATAAACAAATGAAAGTGATCAGGTTTTCCATTTGCAGGTGGTAGAACAATTCTAACACCCAAGAGAGATCCTTTTATCATCAATTTCAATGGTAGTTTTTGAATAAGTCAGTTTTTTTATAATTTTTCCATCTTTAAAATGAATTACATCAACCCCTTTCCTGGTTTCAGGTTTGCCTTTAAATCCTGATTCCATTGATGGCCACTTAAGAACCCAGCGATAGAGGGCTTTTTGAAGGTCCTCATCAATAAAAGTTTCTTCTTCGATGAACTTAAAATTTCCATGGTTGTCAAACCAGGGTTTCCAGGATTTTCTCAATGCTTCTATACCTTTTATATAAGCACCAGTCCAGTTTTCAAAATAGATGTCATCATGGTAAAAAGCCATCATTTTATCAAAATCATAATTTTCCCATGCATGATTCCATTGTTCCAGCAGGGTCTCAATTTCTTTTTTTTTAAGATTCATTATTCCCTCTTTTAATTTTGGTCGGCTATATTTATCATGGTTAATTAATAATCCAGGTTATCATGAGAGGTCAATCAAAAATTTCGAAATACTCTTCTTGCTTTTCCCATTTTGGTTCGCTCTATTGACTCGGGTTTTACAAGTTTAACAACTCCTTTAAAATTCAAAGTTTCCTTTATTTTATTCTCAATCTTTGATTTCAGGTCGATCATCTTTTCCGGCGTGATGTGTGTACCATATTCCACTTTTACATCAAGACTGGTATAGGGGGAAGGGTGATTCAGAATTATTTGAAATTCGCCCGTAACTTCGGGGATCATATCTTCCAAAACCATAGCTATGCCGTTTGGAAAAACATTTATACCTTTTACGTGGAGCATGTCATCGGCTCTTCCCACAATCCTGAAACGAAATCCTGTTCTCCTGCATTCACACGGACCTGTTTCAAGAATTTCCATAAGATCTGATGTCTTATACCTGATCAGGGGCTGCGCTTCTTTTTTGAGATGGGTCAGCACCATTTCACCAACAGTTCCTTGTGTAATGGGAATATCTTCCATTGTCACGGGGTTGATAAGCTGGAGAAGTAATGCACCTTGTCCCAGAAAATGGAGTTTGTAGTTCTCCGGGCAGACAGAAGCAAAATTACACAATACATCTGAAACCCCATAATTTGCATTCTGAGCTTTTATTCCCCAGGTGGTTTCGATTCGTTTGCGGTAAACTGGATTTTCAAGCCCCGGCTCTCCCCCGAACAAACCAAGTTCCAGTCCGAGTTCAGCCGGATCCATATTGAATTCAGCTTTAATGACTTTTTCCAGATGTTTTGGATAGGAGGGTGTGGAGGAGATGACGTTTATTCCGGTATCTTTGATAATCTGGATCAACTGTTTTGAATTGCCGACTCCAAAGGGAATAACAGTGGCACCAGTTGTTTCCAGGTTAGCATGATCTGTATATCCCCCCATCCACATGCAATAATTAAGGCAGTGAACAACACGGTGATGCGGGCGAAGACCTGCTGCCCAGAATGCCCTGGCCCCGCAATTGTGGGTCTGATCTAAATCTTGTTTTGTCAAAGCAGTATATATAAAGCTTCCTGTTGTACCGGATGTCCTGTGAACCCTGTTGACTTTTGCAGAAGCAGTGGCCAGAAAGTCACCAAAGGGCTTAAGTTTTTTCTGGGAATCCCGCAGGTCTTTTTTGGTTGTAAAGGGGAGAAGTGCAAGATCTTTTACATCCTTTATTCTATCTTTTGCAATGCCGGCCTTTGCAAATTTGTCTTTGTACATTTTACTGTGTTCATATACATACTCTATCTGTTTGAGAAGAAGGGATTTCTCCATTTTTTTCTGATCTTGTGCAGATATGGATTCCATATCAGGATTAAACATTGCCTGTTCCATTTTTCCTCCTGGAATTTATACGAAATTTTAAAACTGCCGGCTTAGTTTTCGTTCATCTCCTTGAGCCGTTTTTCCACAAATTCTGTCCCGTTTAGAGCGCAAATGAGCAGATGACTCTTTTCAAGCTCCATGATTTGATCAAAACTGGCCTCCATGCCTTGATCAAGTGCAGTCCTTGACAACCTGGTGGCAAGAGGAGAACGACTTGTAATTTTTTTGGCCATGGCCATTGATTCTGTCATAAGATTTTCAGGAGAAACCACCTTATTGATAAGGCCGATTCTCTGTGCTTCCAAGGCATCAATGAAATCCCCGGTTAATACAAGTTCTTTGGCTTTGCCCAGTCCCACAAGATGGGGTAGTATTTTTGTCCCGGCATTGGTAACAGTCATGCCCACCGTAGTTTCCGGAAATCCTAACACAGCAGTTTCTGAGCCAATCCGGATATCACATCCCATGGCAAACTCGCAACCCCCGCCCAGAGCATATCCATTTATTGCCGCAATAATAGGTTTGCCAAGCTGCATGGTCATGCGCTGGACATCCTGGAGTCTTTGTGCCTCCTCCATCCATTGTTCAATATTTTTGCCGGAAGCCGTCTCTTTTAGATCTTCACCTGCACAAAAAGCTTTCCCCTCTCCTGTTAGAATAATTATCCGGGCTTTTGTATCCAGTCTTGCTTTTTTAAGCTGTTCCATAAATCCTCTGAGTAAGTCAAGGTTAATGGCATTGAGGCGGTGGGGGCGGTTAAGGGTAATAATTCCGATATCCTTTTGTCGATGATACAATACGGTTTCATTTTGTCGAGCTGGCATCTATTGCCTCCTATATCTGGTTTGTGCATTAGAGTTAAATTATCCACAACTAATCTTTCAAAACAAAATTTTCAAAAAAGTGCAGCGGCAATAATGTGCTTAACACCATGTTACAATAAGCTATTCATACATAGCAGAAATTTACTGTCCAGACAATCGCCCCATAGGATTAAAAAATGCTTTGAAATTTATTGTTTAAAAGGTTTAATTAGAGACAATTAAATAATTATTATAAAAAAATATCCAATTGAAGTCTGATTGGATTATTCAAACATTTTTATTAATTGAACCATATGATTGCCTGTCCGACAGGGGTGTTGAAAAATCTTGAATGAATTTCACATTTACACATTAACAAAAAGAATTGATTTAAAGGGAGTTTTGGCTCTCCTATAAGGGTTTCAAAATTTCCTCCACCTTTTGCGATGACCATATCCACAGAATAAAATATCTGTAAGAATTCTTTCGAACATCTTGAAAGAACAGTACCAGGAAGTGGCCCATCTATCCCATTTGTGATTACCTGTGCAATCTCTAAAAATCCTAAATTCACAGCTTCGGCATATGTAATGTCATTTAGAGCCGGGTTATTTCTTACAGCATAATAAATTTCTATATCATATTTTTCCTTTAAAATTTCAAGCAATAGCTTATCCATAACAGCTTCACCGGCATTATCTGCAACAACCAAAAGTGACTTTGATTTTTTAAATTGAGATGACAATCGCCTATAATTTCTGCTGTTTAAAGGGAGATCTCTTGTTGAGTCCATAAGGGTTTTATGGAAATTTTTCCCAGGATTACTTGATCGCATTACATCTATAGTATTTCCAAAAATTGAAAGCTTTATGGCCATCAAGATTGGATCATTGCATTTTAAAACATAATTTTTTAATTTGTCATAAATTGATAATAATTGTGAATTTGCTATTTTTTTTATATTGATAAAAGGGTCCAACACGTTTGTTTTATCAGTTATTTTTATCAAAATTTTTTCAACAAGCTCTGCACTTGTAATTTTCCAAATATCATTTTCTGTCATTATAGATTTAACTAACTCATGATAAATCTCCCTGAGTTTATAGGGCTCAAGGTTAAGAGATTGCAAACCATTTAAACTCATTTTTAATATACATGAAATGCATTCTTCTTCTACTTTCATAATATTTTTATCTTTCCTTGAATTTGTTGATACAAAATAAACCTACATTCTTCTATAATTTTTACTGCTATTTATCTTTAAAAGCCTATGGTTCATAAGAATTTAGGATAGAAAAGCCTCTTTTTAAAATTATAAAATACTTCAGGACATCCAAAAATGCAACTTTTAGCTTTTTGCATAGCTAAGAAAAAGGTGTCCGCGAGGGTGTCCGTTTTAAATATAAAAAATATTCTTTTTCCAACTCCTCATTTTCATACTATTTATGGAGAATATATTGCCCTTTTTAATATAGACTCTCTGGAAATAATTGAAGGAGATCTGCCTCCCTTGGAGTAATACTTGCGATGACTATACCAAAAATCAAAACAGCATTTGCTTTAGATCACAAAACGCTTTTAATAACTTTTCTTAGTGGTGAAACTAAAAAGTATGATATCAGCAAATTGTTAAACAAAGATATGTTTGCTCCTTTAAAAGATCCAGGATTTTTTAAAAATGTAAAGGTTGAGGCAGGGGGATATACTGTACAATCTTCTTATGCAGTTTTCCGCCACTCATATCGATGATGAAGACTGCCAACACGAGGCAAAGCAATCACCTTTCCGATTTCAGGCTTTTCGTTCCTGAATCGTTTTAAATAGTTTGAAACTGTTGTTTCATCAATTTCAATACTCAGAGCCAACAACTCTCCTTGAATACGCGGTGCGCCCCATGTTGGATTTTCGATGGCCATTGTCTTAATAAGGTTTCTGATTTCAATTGATATTTTAGGTCTTCCGGGTCCTCTTTTTCGAGATTTCCAGGTCCAAAAAAACTTGAACCCTTTGCGATGCCAACCAATTACGGTTCCAGGTTTTACAATGATTAAGGCATCTTTCCATTTTTTCCAATATCGTGATACGAGAATCCAAAATAATCGATCCGGTAAACGTATTTTGGATCGTTTTTTGGAATGATGGTATATGGATAACTGCTGGCGCAACGCAATATTTTCCATAGCGAGGGCAGCGTGATTTTTAAAAAGCAAAACAACGATTGCAAACAATAAATTTAGCAAAATTATTCACACTAAACAACTTTTAAGAAAGGTGCAAAATGACAACCGAAGCAAGGGTAATTACAAACCTATTTAACCAATTAAAGGATGCCAGGCAAGCCGTGAAGACAGCAGAAGATAGTGGGGGCCAGGAGAAGATAGTGAGGACCAGGAGAAGGCCCGAAAGAGCTTAAACCGCATCACCGTGGCACTACAAAGAGTATTGGAGATTTAGATTACCGTCAGCTTTAAAGGACCTGATCCTCGCGCGCCGCCGCAGGGTCTGGAGCGGGAAGCGCGCAGCGGTACAGGAGACCCGCCAATAAAATGGCAACGAGAGTGGTCGGAGAAGGCGGCGGGTCCTTCCGGGAGTTTGGAAAGCATACGGTTAGGCAAATCTCGTTTTTTTCGTAGGTACAGGTCCTAAAAGTCCCTTGTAAAATCGATTAAACAAAGTGGGCATGGATAGGGCAAAACCACAACAAATGGAGGTTTTAAGATGAAATATTTGAATCAAACAAAATATGCACAGCATAGAGGTATCCGCCAACAACGAGTTAGCCAGCTAATCAAAGATGGTTATCTCGAAGGAGCATTAAAGAAGTCTGGCAGCCGTAAACTGATAGACCCTGTTAAAGCCGATCAGCTACTTAATGAAAATCTTAGTCCGACCAAGAGGAAAAAAAGACCAAGCCAATCACAGCAGGATTTTATTTGGGAGGATTTGCGGTTCCTGATTAAGTTCCGGTTCCTCGACCCCGAGGCAATTAAAATCTACTGGGTATCCGCTTAGCTCAAGTGACCACTATATATTGTACCCATTATGATCAACAATTTCTTGCCGAGCCACAGGGCCTACAGATACCGCCTGTTGCATCAACCGATAGAACAGCTTTCCTCTATGCGTTGATAAGCGCCGATTGAACCGGAAAGCATATTCATCGAGAT
>JAQIBP010000145.1 GCA_027858995.1 Deltaproteobacteria bacterium
ATCTTTTATGTATACAAACTTTTTTAGAGGCAATTTCTCATCTATAGCCTGCCGCAACAAGACGATATGAGGTTGTTGGTATGCAACTACTTCCGCAACACTTAAAATATTTTTTGCCACCTTTGTATTTTTTAACAACCTTTTATAAGTTATTAAAACAATATCACCCAATGATATTGTGACAGTTAGAATAAGGGCAATGGTAATCAGTATAAGTTCATTTGGTGCATTTTTATGGTATGTATACATTGCAAACACGATTATAGGAGTATAAATAACTTGAGGCCTGCCAAAGGCCTCTAAAAACAATCGTGTTTTATTTGATATTTCTTGTAGCTTCTCATCCTTCCAATTATTTAGAATTATTGAAAGCAATGCACTGATTAAAACAATGAGGCTAAGAGCAACAACAAATACAAATGCAATTTTCACCTCGCCATTCCAATTTTTCCAGTTATTGACGAGCATTAAGGCTACAAAAGATGGTACAGCATAAGATATAGCATCAGCAGGTTTTACATAAAATGGGGTTACGAGTTTTGATCCAACCAAAACACTCAGAAGCGCAGTATAAAACCAAAAACCCTTATCCCCTATTGGAGGATAGATGCTATCAAATGCAATTAAGCAGATCACCAAGAGAATGCATATATCAATGACAAGAGAAGCAACCCTTTCTTTTTGTGTAAGCTTTCCCATTTTAAATCCCTTATTAAATCCTCATTGGCTAATTGACTTAGGACATGTAATATCACAAATAAGCGGTTTATCCGCCTTCATTTGAATTGTTGGAATTAAGTATTGTATCTCCCGAATTCATAAGGGCTTTTAATTTAATTTTACTCTGACCCCAATTATCATAATTTTGCCACTATATACCTTCTTTGCTATTGGCTGCATATTTCAAACTTGTTAATTCGGATAATAAATAATCATCATTCAGAACTTTGATAAAATGTTTTGCTTGCGCTTTTGAGGCGATATTAAATAGATTGTTTTCATCATCAACATCGATATGTACTTCATATTCTTCAATAATTCTTTTACAATCTGCAAAAGTCAGTGTCTGGAAATATGGTTTTTCTTTAATTTTATTCAACTTATTTATTGAATGATAATCATCTTTAAGAAACTCTTTAACTTGTTCAAAGTTTTCGATAAATCCGATTTCTCCAATTGCATCAAGTGTTTCCTCCGCAACGGTTTGTTTAACGTCTTGATAAAGTAAGGCCTTTTCAAAGTTTTGTTTATTCTCAAAAAGCAGTATTTGGTTGCAATATATGGCATCAAAGGTACCATCCATTGTTAGCACATCTGTTTCAAGATTTTTAAATATTTCACCTTCAAAGATTATGGCTAACTTACCTCCTGTTCGGATAACTTTCGATGAAGTAACCTTTTTAATCAGATAAAATGTATTACCATTTCCGTAAACCTTAATCCAATAAGCCCAAATATCTCCATAAGCCAAATGTTCTGTATCATACCAATTTATATTTTCAGTAGTTTCAATTAAATTATGAAAAAGATTATAAAAAGGGACATCATTAGAATTCAGTTCCCAAACAATTTTCCTATCAGGTGTGAGTGCAGGGTCATATTCTACGACATCATACTCTTTATTGATTAATTTTTTCTCAATAACAGGATAAAATAGCTCTATTATCGAACTGGGTAGATTTTCTTGCAAACGAGCTTTATAGAAATCTACTTGCAGAGTATCATTAGCATTTATTTCTGGTTGTGCCAGAACATAAATCTCAACGGCATTATTGTTAGAATTTAAATGCTGAAGATTTGCTATTATTTCATTTCTTTCCATACAGTTACCTTTACTTTTTTAAAATGTATATATTCTCAACTAAAGGGACAAAATCTAATTCTTCATTTTTTGTTAGTTCTTTTTTATGAATAACCAACTTAGTTTTATTTTTGCTATCGATAATTGTAGAAATTGAATATCCAAATAACGTAAGTGTAGGATTTGTTAAAATCATATTTGTCTTTATGTAAATATGTCCAAGAACATAAAAGAGAGACATTGTAGCTAAAATACTTTGCCACGAATCAAACTTCAACCCGATAAAAGGCAAAATATATGTAGCGAGATATGATAAATGTTCTACGCTATTACTTTTAACCTCCAGAATTGTGTATTTTTCTGCTGCTGATTTCAAAACAAAATTAAAAAATAGAAAATAAAGAGAAATAGAAATAATAATTAATGCGCAAAAAGTAACAGACGTGATATTTAACTTTAGTAACTCTTTCACACCAATAAAATCTTTTGTGTTTTTAGCATAAATATTATCGTTTAAATTTTGAAACAATAAAATTAAATATAGTGGGGAATACGATATTATAAAAAGTAGTATTTGGACTATTCTTTTCATAGGCTTTATCCGGTTCCTGTTTTTTTATGGGTTTTCTATAACCGCATAGAAAACCATTGTTTTTTCAATGAAAAAGAACTTTTTCAAATAACCGGCTCGACCGCTTCATTTGGGCTGTTGGAATACAATATGTTGAGCTCAAAATTTTGGGCAGAGAAATTAAGTGCTGTAATTTTCTATCAAGCAAGTCTAATGATTGGTTTCAAATAAATTTAACTGTATATTTTTTAGTTTATGAATTTTATTTGTTAGATTTATTTTTTTATCGGCTTTAATAAATGCACTTTCACTCATTACTGTGATTAACTGCTCAAATTCTAAAATAGTCACAATTTTATAAAATTTCTTTTGCTTATTCACAAAAATAAGTGATGGTTTGTTTTGATCCAATAGCTCAAGAACATTGCTTAGTGTTCCTGTGCTTTTTGAATCCCAAATCATTAGTCCATAATCACAATCTTCAGCCATAGAAATATCTTTTGCAGTAAAATACGCACGAGTACCAGGCTTTTTGTCGGTTTCAACCCTTTTCACGAGCCATTTTCCATGGTTATTTCTTGGTTGTGATCCAGTGCAGTATATTGTCACAGAGTCCACTGTTTTTGATTGTAAATAGGATTGAATGGAGCTATCTACTCCATTAGCATCACCAACAATCACTTGGTATTTAGATTCAATAATATTATCAATACGATTGATAACTTTTTTATCTAAATTTTTAATACGCATTGAACCAGAAATAAATATTTTATACATCACCTTTTCCTTGTAACAGTGGCAACATAGACTTTTCTTGTTTTCTTGTATTGCCTTAATACATTTGTAGCTGCTTCGAGTGAAGACCCTGTATCAAATAAATCATCTACAAGCAGAACGTCATAAACACCCTCACCAAGTTGATCATTTATCATAAAAGCATCCATTAGTGTTTGTATTTTTTTTTCTCGAGATGCAATATCTTTCATTTCTGGTGTTTTAATTGTCTTTACTAACATCCCTTCGAAGCAAGGGACACTCATCAAAAGGCCTAACTCTCTGGCAATTTCTGTTACTGGTTGTCTTACACGTTGTTTAGATGGTGGCATTGGAATGATTAAGCTCACAAAAGGGAAGTATTCGATTATGGATTTATACATTTGGGAGGCGATTGCTGAAACTTGAGTGTAATCTGATCGATATTTTAACTGAAAGAGAGCCTCTCCGGCTTCTGGACGAATAGTATCATATTGCATATGTCCCCAATCACTATAACCAATGGGGGTGCTACTAATTGTATGTTTGTCGAGGGAGTATCCTAAATCCCAAACACCATTTATTTTTTTAACGTCAACTTCCATAAAGAATCCTATTTAATCTGTGTAGAGGTTTAATTGTTTTATAGAAAATTACACGAACTGAACTTCATTCCTTTCTTGATATCCACGCTTTATTCAGCCAATCGAGTTTGGATTGAGTATGACATAATAGGAGTTGCCGACAACTTTTATTCGGGCCTAATCCACAGTAGCGTTAACACGGACTCGAATTCATGAGAACCGATTGAGTGCTCTACAATATACTCATCATCGATATCGCTGTTAAACCAAGAGTTTGCTTCAACCTCAATTGGCTCTTTGTACAATTCTTTCCCTTTAAAAAAATTGTAAACCTCTGTTCCACTCTCAAGGATTTTACCGCTTTGAATAAATGGCTTCCAATCAGCACTTTTGCAAGACCAAAGTATTTTCCCCGCCTCCGAATATATGAAAGCACATTTTTCAGAGTTTAATTGAACAAATTTCATTGCGGTAGCTGTTAATGACGCTCGAAATTTTTTTGCTATTTTTTTAACTGGTTCAAAGTCAACTTCCTCAACATCGCACATCCTTCCAATTAGCGTTGTCGGTAAAATCAACTCGCTGGCAAAGTAATTAGCTTCTGTCTCTATACTTTTTTTATACCAGCTCCTCATATCTTTTTCTGTACAAGCTTTTTGAAGTTTGCCTTCGACATGATTAAGTTTTAAATGTCCAAGTTCATGGGCGATACTGAACCTCTTACGTTCTGGGCGATCAAATGGAGAAATTCTTATTGTTGCACCATTCTTAGACTTCACAAGGCTGGCTGTTGCTCTGGCCACCGGCTCCTCTATAACAAAAGCCCCCTCCCTAAAAGCGATATCTCTTAGTCGGATATGTTCAGATGAAGTTATTCCATACTTATCAATAATTTTGCTTGCTGCATTTCCGGCAAGTGTAAGCTTGATTGGAAGGTCATTCAAGGTCTTCGCCCTCATTTTCGGCCATGAGTTGAGCAAGCTCGATATCGATAAGAATTTCTTTAATATCTTCCTCTTTTTTACTCTCTAAGTCTCGATAAGCTACCACTAAATTTGGATCTGCAATTGAGAGGTCTTTAAATCGATCCATTATTTGGTCTTTTGTCCAACCTTTTATTTTTTCTTTAATATTGTTTATTTTGCTTTCTAAAATATTACGTTGCTTTCCAGCCACATCTAAAACTTGCCTTTTAGCAGCCATAGAAATTTCTTGTTGAAACTTATAAAATTCAGTTTCAGCAGAAACGATATCAAAGCCCTCCTCATTGAGTTCTTCTCGTATTTCATCCGGGGACTGCCCTTCGCTATCACCAAAGGTTTCGGAAAGCTTGTCAAGCAATTTGATGTATTCCAAATTTTTATTAGTGCTCATTTTTTTACCTTCCCGAGTTATTGTTGTTCCAAAATTTTTTCATTATACCATTTACGAAAGCGACGTTTCAGCTTTCTTCTCAAATTATAAACTTTTTCAATAGCAAAGCCTGTCTCTCTTGCCATTTGCTGGCTTTTTACGTTCCCATCATCAATGCACATTAAAACCAACCCAAGTTCTTCATCTTCATTGCTAATTCTATCAACTTCGTTTGATAGATCCTCAATTTCCTCTTTTTTAATTTCCAAACTCTCAGGATTCCATGAAAGATTTGCATCTGTACTATCCTGACTATTTACAGGTAGCCCTTTTTCTTCCCCTGAATCATCTTCCCAACAAAGTTGCTCTATTCTATAGCCAGTGACTCTGGTAATTTCCCGGCGTGTTATCTCATGCATCACAATCTTAATAAAATCAACCAAGTCTGGGTATTTTTCAGTATCCCAATTTCTGTATTTATTATTTTCACCTTGCCCATATACTCTGGCAACGGCTTCTTGAAAAATATCAGAATAATTGAGTTCAGAACCAACTTTAATTAATAACTGTTCCTTTGCTCGCGCATATTTAATTAGCCTTGGTGAAATTGCAGGCCAATCAACCTTGCTAAGCGTTTCAAGGATAGATCTATCGTAGCCTTTCTTTTGCATCTTTCAACATCCTATAACCGGTTTGTTTAATATATAAAGGCAGTGATAAACAATTTTTTGCCAAAAAATAAATTCAGTTGGCAAAAAATGAAGGTTAGTTGCCTATATATATCAAGAGGAAAAAATTTTAAAAACGCCTCTGTAAATAATAATCGAAGCAAATCAATTGCTTCACAACAAAAAGGACAGAATCATGTCAAAACAAAAAGTAACCAGACCCAAAGCCGCAAAGAAAGCATCAACCACACTTAGAAGCAAATCCACGGGTAAAAAATCAAAGGTAGCTGCCGGGAGTGCTTTGTCACAAACAAAAGCCCCAAAAAAAGTAACATCTAAAAAAGCGGCTAGTTCCGCGTCATCTGTTCTAAGGAGCAAACGGACAAGTAAAACCTCAAAATCTGCTGCTGGGAGCGCTTTATCGCAAAGGCCTTCGGTTAAAAAAAGGAAATAATAACGATGAAAATAAACATGGCACACCTTCGTGAAAAATCTACATCTGGTGGCTGGATTAACTTTGCTATTTTCGAGGCAAAACCTCGGACCGGAAGTAATTCAGATAACGGTAACTTGCTGTTTGATCTCACAAATAATGCACGTTCATCAGGGTTGAAAGTTGATCAGTCTGCTCTTGCATATAGGAAAAATGGCCGTATAGAATTTTATGGTTCAAAAAACTTAGTGGCATATTTATCTCGTCTTGGTGTGCCCAGGTGGACTCATCAAATTAACGTTTAAGAAAGATTTTTTCCAAGCAATTTTTTAAATTATATTATTTGGTTGAAAACCGGTATCCCAAGGTTCGATTAATTTGAAATGGCAGTACCGGTTCAATCATTTTTTTGTGACATTCTCTGTAAAAAAAAAATTTTTTCACCAAAAACGTTTTCTATCTTTTTTATAGCTTCTGTATGCAACGACCAAGAATGAAAAAAATGATACTAAGGCTATTATGTCATATCTCTTAGCAATTTTTCTCGCGATAACATCTTGAAAACCTTTCATAGGACCATTTAATTCGAAATTTGAAATCATATAATCACCTAATAAATGAATACCTATAATCCCGGTGCTGACCGGCGCCGTGCGCCGATCAAGCAAACGATAGTTTGATTGATCGGTGTGCGGTGACCGGTCCAGCCCTTTGTTCAGGCGCCAGAGGCGACTGAGCAAGGGGCTGGACGTAGTCAGCACCGGGATTCATGGCGGCGAAGCCGTCATGAACAAGTAGATGAGCGGTTGTCCGCATATCTTTCATTTAAATTAAATTTAGTTGACAAATTTTCAATTTTGGTTTACTTTTCTAACCGCATATCATTCAAATTCGGATGGTATTGACCGAAAAATATCATGATGAAAAAAATACCTCAAGAATTTTTAAAACGATTTGATGCTCAGTTAATAAAAAACAGTGTGCCATCAAAGAAACATTCTTTTTGCCGGAAATGGTTGCGTTATTATATTGATTTCTGCTTCAAATATGGTCATGGTTCAAAAAAATTAGATAGCCTGCCTCTTTTCATAAATAAACTGCGGGAGAAAAAACAATCCCGGCAGCAGCAAAAACAGGCATATGATTCAATACTGATTTATTACTCTATGTTTGATATTTTTCCTGACTGGCCTCAAAATTCATGGTCTGATAACAGGACTAAAAAAGAGGCATCAGGTGTTAGAGAAGAAAAAACTAATTATAATGCAGGTGAAGATTCTGTTACGGGCGTCTGGCAATCTGTTTATACCCGCTTGAGTGATGAGATCAAGGTTAGGCATTACTCGCCAAAAACATTAAAAGCTTATAGTATGTGGGTTAGAAAGTTTCAGGGTTTTGTGGAAGGAAAAGTTCTTAGCCGATTATCTACCGATGATGTTAAACGGTTTTTAACTTATCTGGCGGTTGAGCAGAAATGTTCTGCATCAGCTCAAAATCAGGCCTTTAATGCTCTTTTATTCTTTTTCAGAAATATTTTAAAAAAAGAGTTTGGAAAAATAGATGGTGTAGTCAGGGCAAAAAGGAAACCCTATATTCCTGTTGTGTTGTCCCGCCAGGAGATTAATTTAATTATCGGAAAACTTAGATATCCTTATAATCTTATCGTCAAGTTACTTTATGGTTGTGGATTGAGATTGTCTGAATGTATGACTGTCAGAATGAATAATCTGAATTTTGATGCTCACACTTTAACTATTCATGATGGTAAAGGTAAAAAAGATCGGTCTCTGCCGTTGCCAAAAATGATTATTCCAGATTTGCTGGCCCAGGTTGATGTGGTAAAAAAAATGCATTTGCAGGACCTGGATGATAGTTTTTCAGGAGTTTTTATGTTTGATTCCATGGAAAAAAAGTCAAAATATATTGCTAGAGAATTTAACTGGCAGTGGCTTTTCCCTGCCAGGGAATTGACGTATGTTTCTGAAACAAAAGAGTATCGGCGTGCTCATCTTCATAATCGCCATGTTCAAAAGGCAATTAAATCCGTAGTTAACAGAGCACAGCTTACTAAACGGGCAACAGCTCACACATTCCGACACAGTTTTGCAAGTCATCTTTTGCAGGAAAATTATGATATACGCACTATTCAGCAGATGCTTGGGCACAGTGATGTGAGAACCACCATGATATACACTCATACTGTTCCGTCACAAACCAAAAAGGAGTTGAAAAGCCCGCTTGATTTTTAAAAGAAATAGCTCCGCTTCCTTGCTTACATGGCAGGAAGGTGGAAGCAAGATTGATTATATGATATTACATAAAACAGGTGTAAAGGCAAATTAGTTTAAAAAATATATATTTGGAGGAATAATGGAGATAGATATTCAAAAAAATGTACTTGAGGCAAATGATACCCAGGCTGATATTAACAGGAAATATTTTAAGGAGAAAAATGTTTTTGTGCTGAACATGATGTCGTCTCCCGGGTCCGGTAAAACACAGACTCTGTGTAAAACATTTGAAAAATTGCTCCCGGATATCAGGACAGGTGTAATTGTTGGTGATATCTGTACTGATAATGATGCAATAAGGCTTGAAAAAACAGGTGTTCAGGCAGAACAGATTAATACAGACAAATTTGGCGGGGACTGCCACCTTGAAGCCAATTTAATTCTTGAGTCAGCAAAGAAATTTAAGGCAGCAGATCTTGATCTTCTTGTTGTGGAAAATATTGGTAACCTTGTCTGCCCTGCTGAATTTGATATAGGCGAAGATGCAAGGGCAGTAGTATTAAGTGTAACAGAGGGTGAAGATAAACCTGTAAAATATCCGTTGATGTTCCAGGTGGCAGATATGGCAATTTTAAACAAGATTGACCTGCTGCCCTATCTTGATTTTGACGCAAAACTTGCTGTTGCAAATATGCATCAGGTCCATCCGAATATGCCTGTGTTTGAGCTTTCTGCTAAAACAGGACAGGGTTTTGAACCCTGGATTGAATGGCTTAAGACAAAAGTTTCTGAAAAAACAGGAAAAAAATTATAAAAGAGGGAAGTGATGGATATAAAAAAAATGACACTTGCAGGCTCCTGGTATCCTGCAGGCGCAAAAGAGTGTGAATCATCCATACAGGGTTTTTTAAAAGAGGGTCAGGGCTCATTGCAGAATGGCAGTTTTCTTGGTGGAATTGTTCCCCATGCAGGCTGGCATTATTCCGGATCAATTGCATGCCGGGTTATTGCAAGTCTCAGGTCAGAAGAAAGTTCAGATAAAACTTCAGATGAAAAAATTGATACCATTATTCTTTTTGGCGCCCACATGCACAAACAGTCAGAGCCTTTTATATTAACCCATGGCTTTGTTGAAACCCCTTTTGGTGATATTGAGGTGGATAAAGACCTGACTGACAAGATATGTGACGGTATCAGTCTTCGCCGGAGATCTCCTAAAAAATTTCCAGATGAAAATACTTTTGAACTTCAATTTCCGTTTATAAAATATTTTTATCCAGATTCAAAAATAGTGGTTTGCGGAGTTGCTCCCTCTTTTTTTGCTCCTGTCATCGGCAGTACGGTGGTGGAAGAGGCAAAAAAAATGTCAAGAAATATAAAAATTGTCGGTTCCACAGACATGACACACTATGGCCCTGATTTCGGGTTTACACCTGAAGGAACAGGAGAAAAGGCTGTGCAGTGGGTAAAAAATGAAAATGACAGGGATGCCATCAAGGCCATGATGGAAATGGATGAGTCAAAGATTATTGCCCAGGGACTGGAAAACAAAAATATGTGCTGCGCCGGAGCTGCGGCTGCCACAGCATCTGCCTGTAAAAAACTCGGCGCAGTCAAAAGCATTGAACTTGACTACGCCACAAGTTTTGACAAATCAGGAGGTGAAAGTTTTGTCGGATACTCAGGAATCCTCTATTCTTAAACCCTGGTTCTGACTTAAACTGCGCCGTGCTCAAATTTTATTTTAAGCATTGATAAATTTGATTGCAGCTTTAATTCGATTAACAGTTTTTTCCCTGCCAAGAGCAAGGAGCATCTCAAAAATACCAGGACTTATGGTTGTGCCTGTGAGGGCAACCCTTAAGGGCTGTGCAATTTTACCGAATTTAAGCCCGGTTTCCTCCATGATCTGTTTGAAGATATTCTCAAGCTCTTCCTGGTTGTATTCTTTAATATCATCAATATATCCGGCAGCTTTTTCCAGCATATCCAGTATGTCTGAATTCAAGAATTTAGCGGCAGCTTTTTCATCAAACTCAATCTCATTTAGATAATAAAACTCAGCTGCCTTAGCCATATCAACAAGGGTTTTACTTCGTGGCTGCAGGGTTTCAATAACACCCTGGGTAAATTTATCATTTTTGGCTTTAATTCCAAGGTTGTTCAGATGGAATAGAAGATGATCAGCCAGCTCTTCAGGGCTTGTGCCTTGAATATGTTTTGCATTAAGAGAAATCAGTTTGTTTGTATCAAACATGGATGCAGAGCGGCCAAGATGTTCCAGATCAAATTTTTCTATTAATTCATCTCTTTTAAAAAACTCCTGATCTCCATGGGACCATCCCAGACGGACAAGATAATTTATCATTGCATCGGGCAGAAAGCCCATGTTTTTATATTCACCCACTGACATGGCACCATGGCGCTTGCTCAACCTTGATTTATCTGCGCCAAGAACCATGGGAACATGACCGAAAACAGGTAGATCTGCTCCAAGTGCCTCATATATCAGCATCTGTTTGGGCGTATTTATCAGATGATCATCTCCCCTTATTATGGTATTTATTCCCATGGTGATGTCATCAATTACAACAGCAAGATTATACATGGCAGAACCATCACTGCGCTGGATAATAAAATCATCAATCTCAGAGTTTTGAAAGGCTGTATCTCCTTTTACAACATCTTTTACAATGGTGACACCGGTATCAGGCGTTTTAAGTCGGACAACCGTATTATCAGCTTTTTCAAGGTTTCGTGCCCGGCATTTTCCATTGTACATTGGTTTTTGCCCCTTTGCCTTTGCCTCTTCTCGCATGGCATTGACTTCATCAGGGGTGCAAGAGCAGTAATAGGCAGCACCTGATTCAAGCAGCTTTTTAATATATTCATTGTAGATATCATATCTTTCAGTCTGGAAATAAGGGCCTTCATCCCAGTCAATACCAAGCCATTCAAGAGATTCCAATATAGTATCCACAGATTCTTTTGTTGATCTTGCAGCATCTGTATCTTCAATTCTTAAAACAAATTTTCCTTTGGTTTTCCTTGCATAAAGCCAGTTGAAAAGTGCTGTTCTTACTCCGCCAATATGAAGGTATCCGGTAGGGGAGGGGGGAAACCGTGTTATGATTGTATCCATCTGTTCTCCATAAAATAATAAATAAGGTGTAAAATCGAGCCCTTAAGTATCATAAAAACAGTATCATAGCAAATAGTCAGTTAAACTCTGGATATTTGATATAAGGAGTTTATTTTTACTCGTCCAGTATGCTTACCTCCTAATGATCAAAATATTGCAAACTGTTTGTTGCTATTTTTTTTATCCCGGCAGGAACAAAGGCAAAACTCTGACTGAAACGTCATCTGACATCCATGTCCGATGACGAGGTGAAACAGCTGCTCCCGATGTCATGTCTCAGCAGTTAAAAAAATGAGGAGGAACTCCACCATGAAAAAGAGAAACATTTTTCAAAACCAAAGTCAAGAGATCCTTGCCATATTCGAGATGGCCGGGAACAGATCCAAAGTTATGTGTGTTCCAATGGATTATGCAAAAAAGGATCATGTAGCCATGTTTTGCAATGGTAATGGAAAGATCATCCGAAAGCCATTCTCGGTAAAAAATTCACCAGAAGGCAAAAATTATCTAATTGATCAAGTTACAAAATCCTGCCGTCATCATGGGATTAAACCTGAACATGTTTTGTATGGAGGAGAAGATTGTGGTTCGTATGCTGACAACTTTATCTTTGCTTTACGTTCTGAAAATTGTCTGATGGCAGGAGTAAACGCCTGCGATGCAAAGAAGCATCGTGACAACAAACAGGCAAGCACGGATATCCTGGATTTACTGGGGATATGTAAAATGCTTCTCAATTGCAAAGGGAATTGCTCTCCTGCCCAAACCGGCATTTATTGGAATTTACGAATGCTTGTCCGGCAGAGGTGAAAACTGGTTCAAATGGCAACCGGGGTTAAACGTAGAATTCACTTCATTGTTGATCAGATTTTCCCTGGGTTTTTGGACGAGAAAAAAGTGGGATTTTTCCGTTCTCAAGGGGGTCATTAGCGTTGATGGGTAACCGGTTTAGTGTGCACCAAATCCGTCGGCGTAACCGTTTGACACTATCCAGGTTTCTCGCCCGCAATTTAGTCCATCATGCTGATCATTGTGCGGAACACCTCCAGAAATATACATCCCAGGTTCTCCAGCCACCGGCAAAATATATTGCAACCCTGCAGCTTGCTTTGCAACAACAGAGAAAGCTCTTTGCCTGCCTTCAGGAGAATATTCAGCAGTTGGAAAAGGAAATTGCTGAACATTTAGCCCAGACTCCTGGTGCTTTTTGCCGTCCGAGTGCATTTGCCTTGATATGCCTTTTCATGGCATCGGTTGTCTGATGATAGTTTTCCATTTCTCAGGGGCGGCACGTCTAATATCACTCAGATATATTTCGTGATGCTTATACGCAACCATGATCCGCCACCACCTACCTCGGTTTACGTGTGACCTTCAGGTTATATCCCTGAATTGATTTACGCGTGACTTTCAGGTTATGAAGATTCAGACACTCAGATTCCAGCCTTTGACTATTGGATTTGATCCGGTACGGATATCAGGGAAACCACAGATCGTTTCTCGGAAAAAATTAACCATGTTGTCAAATGAAAAGTCATTCATTCATAATACTATAATCAAAGGACAATGTGGTTGTGTACAAAAAAAATAAAATTTAAAGCTGGGCACTGAATCTGGAAAGCCATTGCGAGCAAAAATTCGCTAAAAGCCATATTGAGAATTGCTGGTTATAGAGGGTTTTCTTATATTAGAACTCCTTTATAAATTGTAGGCAGCTAAATGTTTACAATTCTTCACCAATCGTCTATTAATAATAAACTACGTAAAATTAAATTTTATCATTTTGAGTACGTCAACAAATTTGAACAAGAAAATTCTTTAGCGAAAAATCTAACGGGTTTTCTCCATAACAAAGGAGGACAAAAATCATGAAGGTATGTACGTTACTAATGACTGTAGGAATGGCATGTATATTGGCCGTTTCGTTTTCAACCGCAACTGTAGCAAGTCCTGTTTTAGACAAGGGAGAAGCAAAACCGAATCAATTCTGGTGGCCTGAACAGATAGACCTTAGCCCTCTTCGCGCACATAATGTTGCGTCTAATCCTTATGGCGAAGGATTCAACTATGCCAAAGAATTTAAAAGTCTTGATCTTGAAGTTGTGAAGAAGGATATTAATGACTTACTGACTACGTCTCAAGACTGGTGGCCAGCAGACTATGGCAATTATGGGCCTTTTTTTATTCGTATGGCTTGGCACAGCGCAGGTACATACCGCACAATTGATGGGCGTGGTGGTGCCGGGGGTGGTCAACAGCGCTTTGACCCGCTCAATAGTTGGCCTGACAATGTAAATCTTGATAAAGCACGACGCTTGCTTTGGCCCATTAAACAAAAGTATGGAAAGAAAATTTCATGGGCTGATTTAATCATTCTAGCAGGTAATGTCGCTATGGAAAATATGGGCTTTAAAACACTTGGCTTTGCCGGTGGTCGTGCGGACGACTGGGAGCCTGACTTAGTCTATTGGGGACCTGAAATGAAGTGGCTTGATGCGAAGCGTCGAGGCGAAGACGGGAAATTGAAAGGACCTCTTGCCGCTGTTCAGATGGGCTTGATCTACGTAAATCCGGAAGGGCCGAATGGGAACCATGATCCGCTTGCAGCCGCAACGGCTATTCGTGAGTCTTTTGGCCGTATGGCGATGAACGACGAAGAAACTCTGGCACTCATCGCTGGCGGACACACCTTCGGCAAAGTACATGGCGCTCATAAACCATCTGAATACGTTGGACCCGAGCCTGGTGGTGCTGCGATTGAAGAACAGGGATTTGGCTGGAAAAACAAAGCTGGTAAAGGGAACGCCGAAGATACTGTCAGCAGCGGGTTAGAAGGTGCATGGACGAGTGCTCCGGATAAGTGGACGCATTTATTTCTGGATAATTTATTCAGATTTGAATGGAAGCAAACCAAGAGCCCTGCGGGTGCAACTCAGTGGATTCCAACCGATGAAACTGCCGCTAGCATGGTACCTGATGCGCACATTAAAGGTAAGTTTCACGCGCCTATCATGCTTACCACTGATCTTGCGCTTAAACGCGATCCGGACTTTAGAAAGATTGCGGAGCGCTTCCGGAAGAATCCTAAAGAGTTTGAAAACGCGTTTGCCAGAGCCTGGTTCAAGCTGACGCACCGTGATATGGGGCCACGTGCACGCTATATCGGTGCTGATGTGCCGGACTTAGAGCTGATTTGGCAAGATCTTGTGCCAGCTGTCGATCATGACTTGATCGATAAGGAAAATATCACAAAGCTTAAGAAGGAGATTCTCGAATCAGGACTAACTGTTCCAGAGCTTGTCAGAACGGCCTGGGCATCTGCCGCCAGCTTTCGTGCAAGCGATATGCGTGGTGGTGCGAATGGGGCGCGCGTGCGCCTTGAGCCGCAAAGAAATTGGGATGTTAATAATCCGGAAGAATTAGAGAAAGTGTTGAAGCGCTTGGAAAAGATCCAAAAGGGCTTCAATGACTCACGTTCAGATAATACAAAGGCATCATTAGCCGATCTGATCGTTCTGGGTGGCGCTGCTGCCATCGAGAAGGCGGCAAAGGATGCAGGTTATAGCGTTGATGTTCCTTTTACACCAGGTCGCACAGATGCGTTGCAGGAACAAACGGATATCGATAGCTTTGCTGTTCTCGAGTCGACTGCAGATGGATTTCGCAATTATTTCGGTGCAAATAACTTCAGGGCACCAGCGGCTATGCTCATTGACAAGGCGAGCCTGTTAAATCTGAACGTTCCTGAGATGACCGTTCTAGTGGGCGGTATGCGTGTACTCAACGCAAATTCCGGACAATCAAAACATGGTGTGTTCACAGACCAACCTGGGATATTGAGCAATGATTTTTTCGTGAACTTGCTCGATATGTCCACGCAGTGGAAGAAGGATTCTGAGTCTGAGGGCATATATGAAGGCAATGACCGCAAGACCGGCGAGTTGAAATGGACAGCGACTCCTGTTGATCTCATCTTTGGTTCGAACTCTGAATTGCGAGCGGTTTCAGAGTCATATGCATCTGACGATTCTAAAGAAAAGTTTGTGCGTGACTTTGTTGATGCCTGGATTAAGGTAATGAGACTCGACCGCTTTGATCTTGACGGTTCGTAGCATAAACGTCTTGGAAGGTTGCTCAGAAAAGGGCAAAAATGTTCAGTTAACAATATAACAACAGTTTCTATAGGATATCTGTTCGTATGTTTCCGCGTTCAGATATCCCTGAAACAGAGTATATTGATGCACAGCACTTCTGGGGACAACAAACCGATCAGGAACAGGCTTGCCCCTCAGTTCCACCTCCACATGCATAAATAAATAAATTTTAGTAAAAATATAGTTTACTCAGAAAGCATCTGCCAGAATATTTTTTATTGGAGATAAGAAGGAACTATTGAACCATTGAACTTTTGAACAAATCTCTTGTCCTTATTTTACAGCTTTACTTTATGGGCAAGTTCGGCCACTCTTTTGCCATGGAGTCTGCCATGTTCCAAGTTTTTTTCATCAGGTTTGCCTACACAAGAAACCCCGTAATGCCCAGTTGCAGACATGGGATCACCAACTATGATCATTCCATAAATCATCAAAGCCTGAATAATGGAAAACATGGTTGTTTCTTTTCCTCCGGTAACATCTCCTGATGTTGTAAAAACCGCTCCGATTTTATTTTCCATTTTTTTTCTAACACTGACAAATTCATCAAACACTTGTTTTAATTGAGCCGCCATTGTCCCGAAATATACAGGTGAACCAGCTATAATTGCACTTGCTACCATAAAATCATCTTTTGTCACCTGTTCTGTTTTTCTTAATACAGCTTCTGCCCCTGCAACCGAATTGACACCTTCAACTATTGCTTCTGCCAATCTTCTTGTGTTGCCACCTTTAGAAAAATAGAGAACTAAAATTTTCATATTTTCTCCTTAACTTTTAAATTGTATTTTTCCCGCCTCAACCTGTCTATTGAAGGGAGAAGACCGGGAGTTTTTTCTCATCGAACAAATAATTACACGATTCTGTATATCTTGCGTATTTGAATGATAACCAACCTTAAATATTTTAAAAAAATTTAGCAATATCTAAATTCCATGTAAAGATATAATGAGATTCCATTATATAACCGAAAGCAGAATCAAAACATTTAAATTTCTATTAACATAATTGGAGATACACTTTCCAGCAGTTCAAACCCTAAAAAATAGTTTTCTGAAATCTGCAAAATTGGGATCTATATATATAATTGAATTTTGAACGCTTGAATTCAGCCGCAGTTTTAGTGGTCGGCTGCAATAACTTGTGTTATGTGATTGCCGTTTGTTCGTAGTTGTTTTTCTTCATTGAACACCATAGGAATCAAGCTCTGAAAGCCTTATCAGTCTTAAAAATCATTTGATTAAAATGTTAAATCTTACCCTTTTTGGCTTTCTTATCTTTGCGCTTTTCTTTCAACGTTTTTTCTGATTTTTTCTTAACTTTTTTTTGAGTATCTCTTCCTTTAGCCATAAATTCCCCCTTTGTTTTGGTTAGTTAAATATAATTATTGATTGTATTTCCATCATATTTGGATTGCAAGTAATCATTTCGTAACAATTTTAAAAATACCTGTAAATAAATATTAAAAATTCAAGTATATGAGAAAACGTACTTACTGATAAAGCCAAGGCACCAGTGTTTGTTATACCTCATACACAGAACTGTCGATCATTTCACAGCCCTTCAAGTAGCCTGTAATACTCCTTGAGAATACGAATGGATTCCATTGTGGTTTGGAACAAAACCCAACTTAGAGCAAGTATTCCTATTGTGAGTCCAATCTTCCATGCCCTTGTCATTTGTGGATGCCACCAAATTAGTGGCAATGCCAGAGGCCCTATACAAAAGACTGCGATGATAATAAAGGATTTTCGGTAATACCATTGGATCTTTTCCACAGTTAAGCGTGGATTTTTTGAGGCATCCAGGAATTCTCCACAGTGTTTACACTTTATGGCTGCGTCTTGAATCTCTTCAGCGCAGAAAGGACACTTTTTCATTATCGTCTTTCTTGGGTAGAATAACCAATTCTACTATTTTTTTATGTTATGAAAAAATAACGGATTAAATAATTGTCAATGGCTATCAAAAAAACATGAGTGTTGCAACAACATTGTAAATAGAAATTCTGAAATGCCCGGATTCCCAAATTAAATTTTATAGGGAAATACGAAATCAAACGAAGTAAGCTCGCAACAAAAAAAACTCGCTACATAATTGGAGATAGAGTAGCGTGTTAAACATAGCTGAATATATTTCCATCACTTTATCAGTTCAGCGAATAATGAAAAATTAATTTCATAATATTAATCGTTGTTGAAAAAATATTAATTTTCCTACCACAACATTTTCATTAGAAAACACCCTTAAAAATTTATTGCACACGCCAGTGTAAGGTTGATTGCCTTGCTGGAGCATTATGGATCTTAGAACTTGTTGCAATGTCTATCCCGCGGAGGCAAGGTAGTCAGCCTGAAACGGGTTATGAAAAAGAATCTTAATCAAGTATCCAGATATTTTAAATTTCTTGACACTTTAAATGAATTAAGGTAATTATCTATGTTTTATTATGTCAGTTTATAATTATAGCAATGTAAATAAATAAAATAATATAGCACAGGAGAGATAAATGGCAGTACCAAAGCAGAAAAGCTCTAAAGCAAGAGGAAGAAAAAGAAGGACACATTACAAAACAAGTGCACCTACTGTAACTGTATGTCCTGAATGTCAGGAACCAAAGCTGCCCCATACAGCTTGTTCTGAATGCGGCGCATATAAGGGAAGAAATGTAAAAGATCCTGCTGATGACAAAGAATAAATATAGGAGGCAGTCTGAATCATGACTGTTGAAACTAAAGTACGAAAAGTGATTGCCCAGAAAATACCTGGTCTTGACATTGATGATATTATTCCCGAGGCATCTTTAATTGAAGATCTTGGAGCAGATTCACTGACAATTGTGGAACTGGTCATGTCAATGGAAGAAATTTTTGAAATTGAAATTGATGAAGAGGATGCTGAAAAATTACTCACTGTTCAAGATGCCATTGATTTTATCAAATCTAAATTTTAAAACAGGTAAATAAAATGGGTAAAAATAAATCCATTATAATCGGAAGTGACCACGCAGCCTTTGAACTAAAAGAGAAGATCAAAACATATCTTTTTAATAAAGGTTATATTGTGGAGGATGCCGGCACTAAAAATGAGGCATCAGTCAATTATGTGGATTATGGAAAAAAGGTTGCCAAAGCTGTTTCCAATGGAGAATTTTCCAAAGGTATTCTTCTTTGCGGTACTGGACTTGGTATGTCCATGACAGCCAATAGATTTGTCAATATAAGGGCTGCCCTCTGTTCTGATGTCTTTTCTGTAAAGATGAGCAGACTTCATAATGATTCCAATATATTAGTTCTTGGCGGTCGTCTTGTGGGTGACATCCTTGCATATGAACTCGTTCAAACCTGGCTGGACACCGGCTTTGAGGGAGGTCGTCATCTTGAACGTATTCAAAGTATTGATGCTTAGCTTTATCATGACAGGGTGTTTGAATGGGGCATATTGATAATATAGATTCAAAAATTGCAGATATTATTCATTTGGAATCAGAGCGCCAGGAATCTGAATTAAATATGATTGCTTCTGAAAATATTGCAAGCCAGGCTGTTATGGAGGTTCAGGGTTCAATACTGACCAATAAGTATGCAGAAGGGTACCCTGCAAAAAGATATTATGGCGGCTGCAGATATGTTGACCAGGCAGAAGAACTGGCCATTGAGCGTGCCAAGAAACTGTTCAGTGTTGAATATGCCAATGTACAGCCCCATTCAGGTTCAGGTGCGAATATGGCTGTCTATTTTGCACTGTTGAATCCCGGAGACAAAATACTTGCCATGGATCTTTCCCATGGCGGGCATCTGACCCATGGTGCTCCTGTAAGTTTTTCAGGCAAACTCTATGATTTTGTCCATTACGGCCTCTCTGCTGAAACACAAATGATTGATTTAAACCAGGTGGAAGAGCTTGCAAAAAAACACAGGCCGAAAATGATTGTGGCAGGAGCAAGTGCCTACCCCAGGATTATTGATTTCAAAGGTTTTTCAAGAATTGCCAAATCCGTTGGTGCTGTTTTGATGGTGGACATGGCTCATATTGCCGGACTTGTTGCAGCAGGTGTCCATCCAAGTCCTGCAGGATATGCAGATGTTATAACTTCTACCACCCATAAAACTTTGCGGGGGCCACGCGGAGGCTTGATTTTATCTTTGCAGAAGTTTGAAAAAGCTATTGGCAGCCAGGTATTTCCCGGGATACAGGGCGGTCCTTTAATGCATGTTATTGCTGCAAAGGCTGTTGCGTTTAAAGAGGCCATTTCCAAATCTTTTGCAGATTATCAGAAACAGGTGGTTAAAAATGCTTCTGTTCTGGCCGGGGTCATGATGGAAAGAGGATATAATCTGGTTTCCGGTGGAACTGACAACCACCTGGTACTGGTTGACTTTACAGGGAAAAACATATCAGGCAAAGAAGCTGAAGAGAGGCTTGGACAAGCCGGTATAATAGTAAATAAAAATAGTGTTCCCAATGAAAAACGCGGTCCTTTTGTCACAAGCGGAATCAGGATCGGGCTTCCACTTGTCACATCAAGGCTTATGAAAGAAGATGCAGGCAAAATCATTGCAGGATTAATCTGTGATGTTCTTGATGATGAATCAAATGTTGAAGCAGCAGGTAAAAAAGTAAAAGATCTCTGCAATAAATATCCCATCTATACTGGAAAATAGACAATGAGCGAGCAACCCCTTAACAGGCCTTCATGGCATGAATATTTTATGGGTATATGCGATATTGTTGCCAGTCGTTCCACATGCACAAGAAGGAAAGTGGGAGCTGTTCTTGTTAAAGAAAAAAGAATCCTGTGCTCAGGATATAATGGTGCTCCTTCAAAAGTTCCCCACTGCTTTGAGACAGGTTGTTTAAGAGAGCAGTTGAATGTGCCCTCTGGAGAAAAACATGAATTGTGCCGTGGAGTTCATGCAGAGCAGAATGCCATTATTCAGGCAGCTTACCATGGTATTAAGGTAAAGGATTCTGTCCTTTATTGCACTAACCAGCCTTGCTCCATATGTGCCAAAATGATCATTAATGCCGGGATTAAAATTGTATATTATAAAGATGGATATGATGATCCTTTGAGCCTGGATATGTTTGATCAGGCAAAAGTGGAGCTTATCCGGCTTGAGACTTAAACGTTGAAAAGAGGTTGACATGAAATGCCCGTTTTGTGGAAAGCTAAATACAAGGGTTGTTGATTCACGCCCTGATAAAGTAGATTTTCAAGTCCGCCGCCGCAGAGAATGCAGGAAATGTTTAAAACGTTTTACAACACATGAAAAATTTATCCAGGTTCCCATAATTATCGTAAAAAAAGATGGCCGCAGGGAAGACTTTAACCGGGAAAAAGTTCTCAACGGGATTAAGAAAGCCTGCGAAAAAAGAGCTATCAGCATCAATCTTATTGAAGAGACTGTAGATACCATTGAGAGGGATCTAAGGGAAACCAATGAACGGGAAATTCCGGCAAAGCTTGTGGGTGAGAAGATTATTAAGGCATTAAAAAAGATTGATGATGTTGCATATGTCAGGTTTGCATCGGTTTACAGAGAATTTAAAGATGTGGATGATTTTATTAATGAACTTAAAGGTCTTGTCCATAGCCAGAGTGTTACAAAATCTTCAAAATGACAGATCATGAATACATGCAGGAGGCCTTGACTCTTGCCAAAACTGCAAAAGGCTTTACAAGTCCCAATCCTTGTGTTGGTGCAGTGGTTGTTAAAAACAACAGGATTGTCGGGAGAGGCTTTCATAAAGCAGCGGGTCTTGCCCATGCAGAAGTTGAAGCTTTGGATGATGCAGGTATAAAAGCCCGGGGCGCAATTTTATATGTAACTCTGGAGCCATGCAACCATTTTGGAAAAACCCCGCCATGTACACGGAAAATAATCAATGCCGGGATAAAAAAAGTTGTAGTTGGCTGCAGTGATCCAAACCCTGATGTCTGCGGAGAGGGGCTTAAATATTTAAAGAGTGAAGGTCTTGAAGTTCTTTCAGGTGTTCTTGAAAACCAGGCGCAAATTTTAATTGAAGATTTCATCTGGTATGTTCAAAACAAAAAACCCTTTGTGATCTTGAAATGTGCCTCCACCCTTGACGGACACATAGCAACATCCACAGGGGATTCAAAATGGATCACCAATGAAAAATCAAGACAGTTTGTTCATGTGATCCGCCATGAAGTGGATGCCATTCTTATTGGCTCAGGAACTCTGCATGCTGATAATCCATCTCTCACTTCAAGAATTCAGGGAGTCAAAACAAAAGATCCTGCCAGAATTATTCTTGATACCCATTTAAGTATTAAAAAAGATGCAAAGGTTTTGACCCGGAAATCCAATGCAAAAACATTTATTATTACAGGTCCCAAAATCTCAAGAGAGAAAAAACTTCTGATTGAAAGCAAAGGCGCCCAAATAATTCAAATTCCTTTAAAGGAACAAAAACTTGATTTAAACAAACTCATGATTAAATTAGGGGAGATGTCAATTTTAAGCCTTTTAATAGAGGGTGGAGGTATTGTGGCGGGATCAGTACTTAAGCAGGGAATTGTAAATAAAACTCTGTTCTTTCTGGCACCCAGATTTCTGGGATCCAGTGATGGTATACCAATGTTTGACGGAGAGGGACCAAAACTGATAAAAGATGCATTTGAACTTAAAAACATGAGTGTTACCCGGTTTGACAATGACATCCTTGTTAAGGGATATTTAAAATAATGTTTACAGGAATCATAGAGAGTTTTGGAACAATTAAACTCATTGAATCCAGTGGTGAAGGAAGAGTCCTTCATATTGACTGTGATCTGGATCTGTCTGATACAAAGATTGGAGATTCCATTGCTGTAAACGGGGCATGTCTTACTGTGGTTGGTATTGAAAAAACCGGATTTAAAGTTGATATGGCGCCTGAAACCGTGGAACGGACAACTTTTAAATCTTTAACAAGGGGCAGCCGTGTCAACATAGAACGTGCTTTAAGACTGTCCGACCGTATAGACGGCCACCTGGTATCAGGACATGTTGATGGAACAGGAAGTATTGCTTCCATGATAAGAAAGAGCAATGCCGTAATCATAAAAATTGATGTTTTGCCGGAACTTGGCTCAGACATGATTGAAAAAGGATCTGTAGCTGTTGAAGGAATAAGCCTGACTATTAACAGATGTTCTGATAACAGTTTTGAGGTCAGTATTATCCCCCATACTGCAGATATTACAACCATTGGATTAAAAAAGGTTGGAGACAGGGTCAATATTGAAACCGATATGCTCGGTAAATATGTAAGAAGAATATTAAAGGGAAGTTTTTCCAGAAATGATGCCCTGTCCAGGGGACAAAAGGATATCAGCATGGAGCTTCTTGCAAGGAATGGATTTTTAACTTAAGGATAGATAAATGCCGCATTTAACAATTGAACAGGCTATTGAAAATATTAAAAACAGTAAAATGGTTATTCTTGTGGATGATGAAGATCGTGAAAACGAGGGTGACCTTACCATGGCAGCAGAAGCTGTAACCCCGCAAGCTATAAATTTCATGGCTACACATGGCAAGGGCTTGATCTGCCTCTCCCTTGATTCAGCCATTGCAGACCGCCTTGATCTGCCTCCCATGGTTGAAAACAATACATCACAATATGGAACCGGATTTACAGTATCCATTGAGGCTAAAAAAGGTGTGACAACCGGGATATCGGCAGCAGACAGAGCAACAACCATTCTTACAGCAGTTGCAGATGATACCACTCCGGCTGATATTGCAAGACCAGGACATATCTTCCCACTGCGGGCAAAAGATGGCGGTGTTATGGCAAGGATAGGTCAGACAGAAGGTTCTGTGGATCTTGCCCGTCTGGCCGGTAAAAAACCTGCCGGCGTGATTTGTGAAATTATGGATGAAGATGGGACAATGGCAAGGATGCCGTCACTGGAAAAATTTGCCCAAAAGCATGGTATTGGTATATGTACTGTTGCAGATCTGGTGGAATACAGACTTAAAACCGAAAGTTTTGTCAGCAGGGCTGCTCAGACCATAATTCCAACCCGGGTAGGAGGAGACTTCAAGATTATTGCCTATGAGAACGATCTTGATAATTTGACACATATTGCCCTTGTAAAAGGTGTAATTGATCCTGAAAAAGAAACTCTGGTAAGAGTTCATTCAGAATGCATGACAGGGGATATTTTTACATCACTTAGGTGTGACTGCCAGGATCAACTGTATCAAGCCATGACCATGATGGAAAAAGAAGGGAACGGGGTTCTTTTATACCTTCGTCAGGAAGGCCGTGGTATTGGTCTTGTTAATAAATTAAAAGCTTATGAATACCAGCGTCAGGGTTTGGATACTGTTGAAGCCAATGAAAAACTCGGGTTTAAGGCAGATATGAGAGATTATGGAGTGGGTGCCCAGATACTGGTTGATCTGGGTGTGAAAAAAATGCGGCTTTTGACTAATAATCCTAAAAAAATGGTTGGTCTGGAGGGTTATGGATTGAGTGTTGTTGAACAGGTTTCCATTGAAATTGAACCAAATTCCTGTAATGAGGGATACTTGAAATGCAAGCAGGCTAAGATGGGGCATTTGTTACATTTAGATTGAGGAGAAAAAAATGGCAAAAATTATAGAAGCAGGTTTACAGGCCCAGGGAAAAAAATTTGGGATAATAGTTTCCCGATTTAATGATTTTATAACAAGCAAGCTGGTGGATGGTGCTCTGGATGCTCTTACAAGAAGTGGAGCCAAAGATGATGACATCACAATTCTAAAAGTTCCCGGCGCATTTGAAATTCCTCTGGCAGCCAAGATAATGGCAAAAAAAGGGGCTTATGATGCTATAATCTGTATTGGAGCAGTTATCAGGGGTGCTACAACCCATTATGATTATGTGTGTGCGGAAGTATCCAAGGGTATTGCATCTGTAAGCCTTGAAGAACAAATCCCTGTGATGTTTGGAATTCTTACCACGGAAACCATTGAACAGGCTATTGAAAGAGCTGGTACAAAAGCAGGTAACAAAGGCTTTGATGTTGCCCTTGGTGCCATTGAGATGGCAAACCTTTCTGAAAGTCTGGGAAAAGGTTAATATTTAATCATGGGTGACCGCAGAGAGGCAAGGGAACTTGCACTACAGGCTCTTTTTGCTTTTGATATGGAAAAGGCTTTCCCCAATAAAGATCTGGATGAAAATCTGACTGCATTTTGTGATAATAATGAAGAGAAGCTCACAAAAACTGTTAAGCCTTTTTTTCTGGAACTTGTAAAGGGTGTTAATGAGAATTATTCTCAGATTGATTTTTTTTTAAATAAGTATTCAAAAAACTGGAGAATTTCCAGGATGCCTGTTGTGGACAGAAATGTCATGCGGATCGCTACATTTGAATTTTTAAATTATTCTGATATTCCCAGAAGTGTGACCATAAATGAAGCAGTTGAAATAGGAAAAAAATATGGCACAAAGGATTCAGGGTCTTTTATTAACGGAGTTCTTGACCGTATTAAAAATCTGGAAAACTTTTAAATAAATTATCGACAGGTTGTTACATAATGAACAGTTTTTCAACGTAGAAATTGGGAAAATTGGTGCTGTGCAGTAGCCTGTCAATGAATTGGTGGAGGTAGTTTTGATAATAAAAAAACTTGAAGTCGGTCCTATTATGGCCAACTGTTTTATTGTAGGGTGTGAATCAACAAAAGAAGCTGTTGTAATAGATCCGGGAGATGATCCTGACAAAATTTTAATGAAACTTGCAGAGTCTGAGTTAAAAGTAAAATATCTGATCAATACACATGGTCATTTTGATCATGTAAGTGCCAATAAAAGGATGAAAAAAGCAACAGGAGCACCCATTGCCATCCATCCCGAGGATGAGCCCATGTTTAACGAGCTTTCGAACTCTGCCAAAATGTTCGGCCTTGAATCTGAGAATTCTCCTCCTGCAGATATCCATTTAAACGATGGTGATGAAGTAAAGTTTGGTGAAATAACTTTGAAAGTAATCCACACTCCAGGCCATTCAAAAGGTGGTATCTGCCTTTATACTAAAGGACATCTATTTGCAGGGGATACCTTGTTTGCAGGCTCCATAGGCAGGACTGATCTGCCCGGTGGTGATTTTGATACACTGATTTCAAGTGTCAAGCAAAAAGTTTTTGCTCTTGATGATGATACTGTTGTATATACCGGCCATGGACCTGAAACAACTATTGGCAGAGAAAAGGCAACAAACCCTTTCTTGAGATGAAAGAGATTGAAAGCAGTGGATCTCTGAAAAGCGGATTGATGGAACAACTCCCTTTTTTAGAAGAGGTTTATAAGGAAACCATTGCTCTTGACCGCCCCTTTCAGGAAATTGCAGCACTGTTTGCCGATGACCCAGGAACCGTGCTTTTATTGTCAGGATTCGATCTTGACTGCTCCAGATATAATATTCTTGCTGTAAAACCATGGCTTGGGGTTGTGAGCAAACACAAAACTGTATCCATAAAATATATGGGGAAAGAATCCAGCATACAACAGGATCCTTTTCTATTTATTCAGGCATTAATGGATAGGTTCAAATTTAATAATGACAGCTTTGACCTTCCTGTTCTTGCAGGTTTGTTTGGATATTTTTCCTATGATTTAAAGGATTTAATTGAAAAGCTTCCCTCTACCTGCAGTGATACCGGCCTGCCGGATTTATGTCTCTATGCCCCTTCCATTGTCATTATTCAAGATAAAAATTCAGACAAAACTGATCAGGCAACACTCTGTATCTCTATACTGTCTGGTGAATTAAAATCCAGAACAAAAGATGAAATAATTAATAGAAATAAAATATTTCTTTTTGACAGGCTGAAAAAAAATATTAAAAGAAAATCTTTTTCGATAAATCAATCAGGGTCAAAATCAGAGTTTAAATCAAGTTTTACAAAAAAAAAGTATATAACTTCGGTAAATAAAATTATTGATTATTTAAAAGCCGGGGATATCTATCAGGCAAATCTTTCCCAGCGGTTTGAAACAAAATTTTCAGGTGATACCTACTCCCTGTTTCTTGATCTGTTTAAAAGGAATCCTGCTCCTTTTTTCAGCTATATCAATGCCGAAGATCATATAATAGTCTCTACTTCTCCTGAAAGATTCATCAGGCAGAAAGCAAGATTTGTTGAATCGCGGCCCATAAAAGGGACTATTGCAAGGGGAATCACAAAAGAGCAGGATAAAAAAAATGGACTGGAGCTTACCAGCAGCCTTAAAGATGATGCTGAAATAACCATGATTGTTGATCTTGTGAGAAATGATATCTCCCGTGTAACAAAACCGGGAACTGTGATTGTCAGGGAGCATAAACGCCTTGAAGCCTATGAAAATGTTTTTCATCTTGTCTCTGTTGTGGAGGGGGAACTTGAAGATGACAAAACATCTGTTGATCTTTTAAAGGCAACATTTCCAGGTGGTTCTATCACGGGATGTCCTAAAATACGCTCCATGGAAATTATTGATGAACTTGAATCAATACAGCGACATGTCTATACAGGTTCCATTGGATATCTGAGTTTTCATGATACCATGGATTTATCCATTGCCATAAGGACTGCGACCATTGCAGATAACAGGATCTGTTTTTCAGTCGGCGGAGGTATTGTTTATGATTCAGACCCTGAAAAAGAGTTCCAGGAGACCCTTGATAAAGGCAAGACATTGATGGAATCCCTCTCTGATACTATAAATATGTCCAGCAGTAAAAATAAATCCAATACTTTAAATTAACCAGGTGTTTTTGTGCTATGGATAAAAAAAGATCAAAGTTAAAAGCATGGATAAATGGTAAAATCATTGATCAGGAAAAGGCTGTGGTATCAGCTGCAGGACCTGGATTTCAATACGGAGCAGGTCTGTTTGAAACCATACGCGTGGACAGAGGGAATATCTGTCATTTAAAAGATCATCTATCCCGTTTGAACAGGGCGTGGGAAAAACTTTTTTTTCAAACACCCCCTGATATTGCATGGGAACATGTGATCCACTCATTAATAGAGGCAAATAATTTTCATGACAAATTGATCGCCGTTAAATTGCTAATATCAAAGTCCACTCCTGATAATGACAGAGATATATTCAAAGCAGCTTTTGCACGGGAATATATTCACAGACTTGAAATATCCGGACAGGATGGGCTGCATCTTGTTACATATCCATATCCAAGGCAGTCACCCCTTGCAGATTATAAAACATTGAATTATCTCTATTATGAAAGGGCAGGGCAGTTTGCAAAAGACCACCATGGAGATGAGGCCATTATTTTAAATCCTGATTTTACCATATCCGAGACCAATACTGCCAGTATCTTTGCAGTCAAAGATAAAACTGTAATGGTTCCGGAGTCTCTCCATGTACTTGATGGGGTGACAATAAAATCTGTCTTGACGATATTATCACATAAAGGGTATGATATCTGCAAAAAACCAATGCCGAAAGAGCAGTTTTACCTCTATCCCAATATTATTGTAACAAATGCTCTGATGGGTGCGGTTAAAGTTTTGTCCATTGACAAAAACAGAATAGAACATGAAAAAGAAGTCTGCTCCATGATCAATGAGCAGCTTTTTAGTATTTGATTTTAGATTAGATAAAAAGGAGTAAATCATGAGAAAGATAAATATTGTAATTGCTGTCTTGTTTATATTGTCATTCCTGGCATATCAGGCAGCGGCACAGCCAAAGGCTGTGATAGACAATCCTGTTTTTAGCTTTGAAAAAGTTCCTGATGGTGTTCATGTGTCCAATGATTTTATAATTAAAAATATGGGTGATACGACTTTGAACATAACCAATGTTAAACCACCCTGAGGTTGTGACAAACACTCCTTTGACAAGGAAATTCCCCCGGGTGGGGAAGGAAAAATAAGCTTAAGTTTTAAAACAAGAGGTTATGGCGGCAGGACAATGAAAAAAACCACTCTGGTCAGAACAGATGATCCGGAAAAACCAAAGTTTACCTTAACTGTGACAGGCGAGGTTGATAGAGTTGTTACCATTAAACCCAAGTCTGTCTATCTTCAAGGGAGTCAGGGTGATACTCTGGAAACAACAGTAGATATAACTCCCTCACAAAAATATCAATTTGCAATTCTTGGTTTGGAACAAAGAGTTAACAAAAATATTAAGGCCAGCCTTGTTGCTCCCCAGGGGAGTGAAAAATCATGGCAGATTAAAGTAAAAGCCGAGTCAGAAAATACAGGCCAGGTGTATGATCTTTTGACCCTTAAAACAGATTCTAAATATTTACCCTCTTTTTCCATAAGAGTGTATGCAAAGTTTAGTGCAAAAAAGGAATCTGGTTCCTGATTTAAAGAGGAGTTGATAGCATTCAATTATGAATATTTCAAAAATTAAAGCTGTAATATTTGATTGTGACGGTGTGATGTTTGATACTGCTGTTGCCAACCGCAAATATTATGATGAAGTTTTACAAAAGTTTAATAAACCAAAATTAAATGATGTCCAGTTTACCAATATTCACATGATGACTGTAAAAGCAGCTATTGAATATCTCTTTTTTGAAATGGATGATCTTTCAGAGGTTTATGCCTGCCTGAAAAATATCGGGTATCATAAATTTATAGATTATATGATTATGGAAAAGGGATTTGAAGATCTTCTCATAAAATTAAAAAACAGGGGATATCTTATAGGGATAGCAACCAACCGGACTGATACCATGGAAAAAATTTTAAAAGATTTCCACCTGGACAGCTATTTTGATGTTGTAATGACAGCGGCAAAAGTCAAAATGCCCAAACCGGATCCTGAGCAGTTAACACTGATTATGGAAAATTTAAAATTAAATCCGGATGAGATTCTTTTTGTTGGGGATTCAGAGTATGACGGTCAGGCAGCAACAGCTGCGAAAGTCGGGTTTGCAGCCTTTAAAAATTCTGGCATGAAAGCAGATTTCAGTGTGGATTCAATGGAGGGAATTGCCAGGATTTTACATATAAATGAATAAAATTCTTGACAAATCAATCACTCCTAATTAAATCATGAAAAGAATTTTTTAGTTTTAAATTTAAAATAAATATTTATGTAAATATTTATTAAAGGTGGTTAATACATATAAACAAAGGAGAAAGAAGTATATGTCTAAATTAGTAGCTCCACATGGCGGAAAAGGACTAGTATGCTGTAAACTCGAAGGTGCAGAGCTTGAAGCAGAAATTAAAAAAGCAGATGGTCTTAAAAAAATTGAGATATCTTCCCAGGTTAAAGGTGACTTGATCATGCTGGGTATCGGCGGATTCAGTCCTCTTAACGGATTTATGACCAAGGCAGACTGGAAGGGTGTTTCAGAAAATTTCCTTCTTGCTGATGGTACTTTCTGGCCTGTACCTGTAATGCTCGACGCATCAAAAGAAGATGCAGAAAGTATTAATATTGGTGATGAAATTACTCTTGAAAGAGATGGTGAAATCTATGCCACCATGAAGATTGAAGAGAAATTTGAAATGACCGAAGATGAAAAAAAATGGGAATGTGAAAAAGTCTATAAAGGACATGGTGAAGAGTCTGAAGATGACGTATTCTGGAAAATTGCCATGGAAGATCATCCAGGGGTTCAGATGGTAATGGCAAGAAAAGAGTTCTGTCTTGCAGGTCCTGTAAAAGTTCTTTCAGAAGGTGAATTTCCTGAAAAATTTAAAGGTGTCTATCTTACACCAACAGAAACCCGCGCTATCTTTGATGAAAGAGGCTGGGCAAAGGTTGCCTCCATGCAGCTTAGAAATCCAATGCACAGATCCCATGAGCATCTTTGTAAAATCGCTCTTGATGTATGTGATGGTGTTCTGATCCATTCACTCATTGGAAATCTCAAACCAGGTGATATTCCTGCAGACGTTCGTATAGAGTGTATTGATACATTAATAAAAGGTTATTTTGTCCCAGATCATATTGTTAATGGTGGATATCCCCTTGACATGAGATATGCAGGTCCAAGAGAAGGTCTTCTCCATGCAACCTTCCGTCAGAACTATGGTGTTAACAGAATGATAATCGGCCGTGATCATGCAGGCGTTGGTGATTTCTATACACTGTTTGAAGCACAGGATATTTTTGATGAAATTCCTGCTCCTTCAGAACCTGGCAAAGCTCTTCTTTGCGAAGCCTTGAAAATTGACTGGACATTCTATTGCCACAAGTGTGACGGCATGGCTTCCATGAGAACATGTCCCCATGGCAAAGATGACAGAGTTATCCTTTCCGGAACCAAACTGCGCCATGCACTTGCCAACGACGAAGAAGTGGTTGATCACTTTGGCCGTGAAGACGTTCTGGTTGTTTTGAGAAAATACTATGCATCTTTAACTGAAAAAGTAGAAATTAAACTTCAGAGTCATGCAGAAGGAAGCAAAATGTAATTACTCTTTGAATGGCTCGTAGAGGAGCGTATGCTCACAAATTTGCCCATCTAAGAAGTTTTCATCCAAATGGTTTTTAAAAACAGGGGGGCCTCCTTTTAAACAGGAGTGTCCCCCTTTTTAATTTTGAGAATCACGTCATAAACATATTTTTTAGATATGTTAAACTCTTTTGAAATCTGTCCGGCAAGAGCTGATGTCCCAGGATCACTGGTTGAAAGCCTCTCAATGATAATAGCTTCCAACTCTTTATGGTCTATGGATTTTTCTTCTGAACAACCCCGGACAAAAAGAGAGCATTCACCTTTTACATTCTCTTTCTCTTCAAGTTTTTTAAGTATATAAGAGAGGCTGCCCCTGATATATTCTTCATGGAGTTTGGTAATTTCCCTTGCAAGGCAGGCTTTTCTATCACCAAAGATATTTAACACAGCAGTAATCAGGTTTTTAACACGTCTGGGTGATTCATAAAAAATAAGAGTTGGAGCCTGGGTTTTCAGTATCTCAAGAGTCTGCTGCAGCTTTTGTTTTTTTTTTGGCAAAAAACCCAGAAAAAGAAATGAATCAGTTGGAAGGCCTGAAACACTTAAACCTGCAATAGCAGCATTGCACCCGGGAATGGGAATAATAGTGATCCCCTCTTTTGCAGCGCCTGTTACAAGTTTATATCCCGGGTCTGAAATTGTTGGAGTGCCGGCATCACTTATCAATGCAATATCAAGTCCGTTTTTTAGATGATTTATAATCCCGGGGATTTTCTCTGCCTCATTATGTTCATGGCAGGAGATAAGTTTTGTCTCAATGTGATAATGTAAAAGCAGTCTTTTTGAATGCCTTGTATCTTCTGCTGCAATAAGATCAACCTCTTTTAGAATCTTAACAGCCCTGAAGGTTATATCTTCTAAGTTTCCCACAGGCGTTGCAACAATAAAAAGAGTACCTATAAAATTATGGTTTTCCATATTGAAATCCTTTGAGGTCTTTAATAAAAAACAGGTTTGTCTCTGACTATTTTTCAGTATCAAGAATCAATCGGTAGGCAATATAATATTTAAAAATATTGCTGACATATTGTACAGTTTCCCTGCCAATCTGTCTTGCGGCAATAATTTCAACATTTCTGAACCAGACATTGGGATCAAGCCCCATTGCCTCAGCTTTTTTTGCAGCAAAGCTTTTATTTAGATGTACAAGGCTTTCAAAATAAGAGCTTGATTTTCTGACATGGATTGTTAAGCCGCTAAGATCATCAATAGTTTTAACCACTGGAACATCAGGCCCGGAAACTAACACCTCATTTACACCATTTAGAAACGGATCACAAAAATCAATCTGCTTAAGCCTTTTATCAGTTATGGTCAGGTTCCCGGCAGCAATATCTCCCAACCCTTTTTTTAATGCAGGAATTAATCTGTCCCTTGGTGTGGGGATGATTAACACAATGAGCTTTAAAACTTTATTTCCCAACTCTCTGTTTATGGTTTCTTCAAACTCTTTGAGCGTTTCATAGGTCAATCCTCTGGGAGTAGCTCCATCAAGGAAATAAAAGGTTTTACTTTGTGGAACCAATACACGAATAATACGATGTTTTACCATTTGATCATAATCGCCAAGCCATGCTTGATTGATGGTAAATTTTGAATCAACGTTTAAGTCGCTGATACCATATGCCAGAAAAGGTGTAGTTATAATAATGGTGATGCTGCACCAGCATATAAAAGATTTTTGGTTTAATATTTTTTTAATTTTCATTCAAAAATCCTTTAGATTGATCAGCGTATTAACAATTAGTTCTCTTTATTTGCAGGAACCTGCGCAGTATGGATTGCAACAAGGCGGGCAATTAAAATAGCTACATACATTTGTCCGACAAACGCCTCAAAGACAGCCAGGTGTCTGGCCTGGACACTTACAGGTGCAATATCACCATATCCAAGAGTTGTGATGGTGACAAAGCTGAAATAATTCAGGACTGAAGGAGAGGCTTTAATGGCTTCACTGGCAATGGTGAATAGTTTTTGCATGGTTTTTATCCTTAAGATTTAGTTTTTATAAAAAAAATATTTCAAGACGAAAATATTAGGATAAAAAGGTATCTTTTGTCAAGCGCAATGGCAGGCCTAAATCCACCATCAACTTTTAATAATCCACTCCAAAGTTAATTTCGGAGTATTTTTTTCAAGGAGGGTAGGATTGCGGGTGATTTTTAATGCTCAAAATTTTTTTTATAGCCCTTTTCCCTGTTTTTGGACGCAAAAGTCCTGTTGATAGGTTCTGGATATCTTTTTTTGTACGAAATGTTCATGTTTTCTATCCTGATGGTATAGTCTGCAACATGGCAATTCGTTTACGGGCATCAATCACCAGGCTGCATTTTTACCAAAATCATTGGATGGCGAGGTGCCGCTTGCAAGATCCTTTTTCATGACAGAATGGACTTGTTCGCTTTTGCCGCATCTTTGGTGGAGCCAGTGGATAATATCTTCACCATTCATTTTGGACTCTGATATATTGGTCACAATCCCAAGTACTTTATTTTGTTTGTCTTCTAAATTCATTGTTGGGAACGGTAAAGACATTTGTTCTTTTTGCATTCCGGGCAGGGCCTGCTGATCAGACATTAATTGCCTTTTTGCAAGATATCGATATTCTGGTCCTTTTTTACTATGACCTGTTTCACAATAATGCAGAAGATCATGCTGGTATCCGGCTGTGTCAGATCTTAAGTTTACCTGTCCGACATTCTTTGGCAGACATCTTAAGGCTTGTTTAAATACTTTGAGTTGCTTATATCCTGCCGGAACATTACCGTCCCTGAACTGTGTGTGTAAAATTACATTTTGTTGTGCCCACCAGGTATTCAACGGCTGGAACGCTTTACCAGATTGCCGGGGTTTTTCCTGATCAGGATCATGAAATCTGGACAGGTATCTGAACATTGCTAAAGGAGAAGGTACAAACCGTTTCTTTTCTTTACGCCACCTTTGTTCCAGCTTGCGGCGTTCTTTTCGTTTCAGGCCGTGTGATTGTATCCTGCTTAATATCTTACAAAATCCTTGATCTGCATTGAGAATATCCAGATCATCAACACAGCTGCCCCCGGCCAGGTTCAGCAATATCAAGGACATAACCGCCTGAACATCTGTCCATCCCTTAGATTCTAATCATAATTAAAAGTTACTGAAAACCTGAAGGGGATGCAATATATGAAATATTGGATTCCCTTTTAAATCACTTGATACATACCTGTCTCTTTTGAATCATTCGAGACACAACTGTCTCTTTTTTGATACACTCCTCACATCTTTTACTATCATAAGTTCTTCAATAGATACTGTCAAAATTGATAAAGTATTTGTTGATCAAATAGAGACCAAATATCCAAATTTTGTATATTTTGGTTGACACAAAACAGGTTTTTGTTCTATCAATACCGCTAAACAGAAAGTGGAGAAGTTACGATATCCAAACTTATAAATGTACAATCAAAGGAGATGAGTTGTGAGTGCGCCAGGCAAAGCTGGTAATTTCTTGTCGGTTAGAGTCCGACATAGTCAAAGATTAGCCACCGGGCTATCACCAAAGGTGCATTTGTGGAGGTAACAAAGCAAATGAAGCCACCT